>NZ_POUD01000550.1 GCF_003236395.1 Nonomuraea aridisoli
CTTCACCCACCCACTCAGCTTCGTCCGACGGGTGATCCGGCCTTGGCACCCGCTATCGAGGCCGCCTAAGATCCACTCACGGCACCTACCTCGTCGAGCCTTTTACACCGCTCCGAGGACGCGACCGAGCGCAACGGCGCGTGGGTCTGCGGTGGCCTCCGGAGCGTGCAGAGGACGTCCAACATCCGTGTGGGCGACAAACCTGGGCGCACTCGTGGCAGCACCTTAGTGAAGATCGACAACGACAGGGTAGCCCGGTGGCCTGATGGAACCGCCCGTTGTCGCCGATGCCCAACGAGCTAAGGAAGCTTCGCAACCAGGGACAGCCTCAGCTCACTGCAATCAAGATCCTTCTCAGAGCCACCGGCTGTCCGCCGGTTCCTCGACCCCGATGTCCGGGACTACTGCACTGTTGCGGGGACGGGGGTGATCTCGTCGTACCGTACGGTGATCACGTACTGGGTTGCCGTCCACCTCGATGATCGCGGCGTCGTGGCTGACGTCCGGCACTTCGACGGACAAGACTTCGACCGTCAGACCTACGGCCTGGGCCGCGGCGATCCACTGGGCCCCCCGCTCGGGTCCGCGTCACCAGCCGCAGCGCCGGCAGGAGAGCGGCCGCGTGTATGAGTGACAGCGTGATCTTCGTCCCGGCGAGGGCTCCCAAGCGTCTCCGCCGCAGTCACTCGTGAGCGGGCCATTCCTCGGCCAGGAGCGCGTATGAGAGACCGTCGAGCCATCCCTTGGTGCGGTGGAGTGAGTCTCTCACCGTGTGCTGTTCGCGGCGCATCCCGACCCGCTCCATCAGCCGCCACGAGGGTTCGTTGTCGTAGAAGCAGTCCGCGTGAAGGCGGCGCAGGCCAAGACTCTTGAAGGAGATGTCGATGAGGGCGCGTACCGCTTCGGTGGCGTAGCCCTTGCCGCCGTAGGAGGGATCGAGCGTCCACCCGAGCTCTCCTTGGACGCTTTTCGCCTGGTCAGCGACCTCTTCCTGCGCCCAACCGTCCTGGACCTTCAGTGTCAGGTCGCCGATCACCCGGCCGTCCAGTTCGACGATGAGCAGGTCTACGAGCCGCTCCTTGCGGAGGAAACGCTCACGGTAGTCGTCGTAGGTCTCTGTGGCGGCCGCGACCCATTCGTGAGTCTCCGGCAGCTGCCGGAAGGCCCAGGTCGCGTCCAGGTCGTCGGGGGCAGCCCGGCGCAACAGCAGCCGCTCCGTGGAAATCGGCCAGTCCAGCGTGTCAAGAGGGTGACGCATGGGCCCTCATACTGACAGCGGGCTGTGGTGATACACAAACGGATTACTGCGGACGAAAGGAACCGAGATCGCGTCGCGATGGTAGCCGCGCCAGTCCTTGAACACCGAGGAATGCCTGGGAAAAGGAAGCGGCCTCCGGAGAGCAGCGCTACCCCTAGGAGTGTCCTGAAGATCTTGCTGGGTGAGTCGGCATGAGTCGGCTCACCCTTTTGCTATGCAGTGATCGGGATGACAGTCCAGATGCCGTTGGTGTGGGCGAGTCCGAGGTTGATCAGACGGCG
>NZ_POUD01000551.1 GCF_003236395.1 Nonomuraea aridisoli
TCTCGTGGGCTCGGAGATGGGTATAAGAGACAGATCCGGGGGCGTGCCGCCGCCGACGAGGGCTCCGCCGTCCAGGCCATCAAGGCGGCCGCGGCGGCACGCCCCCGGATGCGCATCTGGGTGGAGACCGATCTTTCCGACGACTACATCGCCGGCGACGACCAGTTCAAGACCGCGCTGCAGGCCCTCATCGACGCCGGCAAGCAGCCCGGCGTGACCGGCGTCAAGTTCGCCGACAACCTCGGCTACAGCGGATTCACCGACGCCGACGACGTCACCCGCTTCCTCACCCAGGCCGGCCGCGCCCTGCGCGCCGCACTGCCCGGCAAGCAGCTGGCCATCGGCGTGGTCGTGCCCGAGCTCGGCTGCGGATCCTCCAAGGAATGCATCCAGGCCATGCGCGCCAAAGCGCCGCTGGCCACCAAGGACAACGTCGGCCGCTACCTCAAGACGCGCGCCGTCGACCGCGTGGAGATGTCCACCGGGCTGTTCGGCCGCACCTACAGCCAGCACCAGGTGTCCGACCCGAAAACCGGCAAGCCCACCGCGATCACGCCGCAGCTGGCCGCCCGCGCGCAATGGATGAGCGTCCGCGCGCTGGAGTGGGACACCCTTGTCCACATACGCGGCCGCGAGTACGGCCTGGCCCACGCCGGCGACACCTTGCCCTGGACCAAGGCCCAGGCCGGCGCGCAGATCGACGCCCGGCTCGGCGCCGCCATCTCGCTCGGCGTGCCGTCCATCACGCTGTGGGGACACAAGAGCACCGATCAGGGGCAGACCTACCGGCTGCTCGACGCCGGCTGCCAGGACGCGACCCTGACCAGCAACGCCATGTGGAACGCGCTGATCAGCCAGGACTTGCGCGGGCGGCTGGCCGTCGTCTTCGACCCGGCCTCCACCGAATGCGGCATCACCGCCGACCTCGCCGCACTGGCCAAGGGAGCGAGCGAGATCTTCATTCTCATCTGACCCGCAACCGCACCTCACCCCCGGCGTGGAGAACTCAGGCCAGATGCGACCCGACGACCCGCCCCAGCTCCCTGACGAGCACCTGCCGTACCCCGGATATGAGGGCCCGCGGGGTTTCGCCGACGTCGACGGCGGCTACCCGGTCGAAAAACACGTCACCGAAGCCGCCCAGCCGGACCGGCGAGGCCCGCAGGCCCCCGAGGACGCCGAAGCAGACGCGCCCGGCCCGCCCGCCTCACCGCGGACCGGGCGTCTGCTCCACAACCCGCTGCCGCCCGTCGAACCTCCCGACAGCGACGACGCCTGGTACGGCCCGGAGCCGGAGCGCGCCAACTGGAGGATGATTGCACCGATCGCGGTGCTGCTGGCCTGCGCCGGTCTCGGGGTGTGGCTGGCCTTCCCCTCCTCCACCGAGCAGAACGCGTCCGTGCCGGCTCCATCGTCGCCGAGCGTGCAGCGCACGCTCACCCAACGGCCGGCACAAGACCCAGCGACCCGGTGGCCCACCCCCACCCGGTTGACGCCAGCTGAAAGGCCGGCGACTCGCCGGCCACCC
>NZ_POUD01000552.1 GCF_003236395.1 Nonomuraea aridisoli
GAGCCGGTCGGGGCGGCTGCGGGGAAGCGGCGGTGGTGGCCGTGGGCGGCCGTCGTCGTCGCGCTCGGGGTGGCCGCGGCGGTCGGCGTGCCCGGGCTCGCGGGGGAGAGGTGGCCGTACGAGGCGGTGTTCGGTGAGGGATGGGAGGTCGGCGCGTCCGAGGGCGGGGACGCGCGTGCCGCGGGGGCCGGATACGAGCTCACCGTGAACCGAGGCTGGCGGTTGTGGAAGTCGGCGCCCGCGCGGGAGCCGGAGGGCGGCGTGGTCGTCAGCGCTGAGGCGACCCTGCGGGGCGGCGCGGGGTCGTACGGCGTGTGGTGTCACGGCTCGGCGGCCTCCGGCGACCGCTACGAGTTCGGGGTGAGCGACGCGGGGCAGGTCACGATCGTCAAGCGCCGTACGGGAACGGAGGGCGCCGTCCTGTACGGTCCCGCCGGCGGGCGGAAGGCGGCCACCGAACGCATCGTGGCGCAGTGCGGCCAGGGCGGCGGAGGCGGTGTGACCCTGCGCCTGTGGCTGGACGAACGCCTGGTCGCCGAGGTGGCCGACACCGAGGGACCACACCGCGCGGGCGAGGTGGGCGTCTTCGCGGCGGCCGCCGCCGACCGTTACGTACGTGTGCGTTTCGGCTCCTTCACCGTGCGGCCGGCGGACGCGCCATGAGCCCGGAACCGCGGTTCGGCGTGCTCGGGACGCTGCGGATCGACGTCGGCCGGACGCCCGGTCCCGCCAAGCACCGCACCCTGCTGGCCGCCCTCCTGCTGTCGGCCGGGCATCCGGTGCCGGTCGAGCGGCTCATGTCCGTGGTCTGGGACGACCGGCCGCCCGCCTCGGCGGAGTCGGTGCTCCGGGTGTACGTCAGCGCGCTGCGCAAGCTCGTGGACGGCATCCGTACGGTGCCCGGGGGCTACCTGTTCGAGGTCGACCGGGACGCGGTGGACTGTCACCGGTTCGAACGGCTGGTCGCCGAGGCCCGGCGGGTCCGGGAGGCGGGCGGCGTCGCGGAGGCGGTCGAGAGGTTCCGGGCGGCGCTGGCGTTGTGGCGGGGGCAGGCGCTGGCCGACATCGAGTCGTCCGTCCTGCGCAGGGAGCACGGCGTGCCGCTGGAGGAGGCGCGCCTGACCGCACTGGAGGAGCGCGTACGGCTGGACCTGCGGCTGGGCAGGGGCGCCGAGGTGGTCGGCGAGCTCCGGGCGCTGGCCGGGGCGCATCCGCTGCGGGAGGGCGCCTGGGTGCTGCTCATCGAGGCGTTGCACCAGGCCGGCCGCAGGTCGGAGGCGCTCGGCGCCTTCCAGGACGCGCGGCGGACGCTCGTGGACGAGCTCGGCCTGGAACCCGGCGCCGACCTGACCGCCGCCCACCGGCGAGTCCTGAACGACACCCCACCCCCCTGGGCCTCCCCAGAGGGTGCGGCCATCGCGGCATCCCAGCAGGCTCGGGGCAGGGACGGGTTCCCGGGGCCCGGCCGCGTCGCCGGATACCCGCCGATGGGTGTCCGCCGACCGATCCGGACCC
>NZ_POUD01000553.1 GCF_003236395.1 Nonomuraea aridisoli
CGGTCGCGTCCTCGGAGCGGTGTAAAAGGCTCGACGAGGTAGGTGCCGTGAGTGGATCTTAGGCGGCCTCGATAGCGGGTGCCAAGGCCGGATCACCCGTCGGACGAAGCTGAGTGGGTGGGTGAAGCAGGGCTCGGCGGAGGTCTTGCAGAATGCGCAGGCCCGTGCTGGTCATGGCGAAGCCGCGCCAGCCGCGGGCGGCGCGGTCCAGCACGGCCCAGACCAGGGACACGCAGCTAGTTTCGCCGGGGAAGCGGCCGATGACCTTGACCCGGCGGCGGGTCTCGCCGAAGGTGCGCTCGATGAAGTTGGAATGCCGGATGCGCTTGTGGTGCTCGATCGGGAAACGCAGGTAGGGGGTCAGGCTCTGGCGGTCGGTCAGCAGGCACTTGACCGCCGCCGGATAGCGGCCACTCCACGTGTCGGCGAAGGCGTCGATGCGCTGTTGGACGAGGTCGACCAGGTGCTGGCCGACCTTGACGTCATCGCCCAGCTCGCTGATGTCGAAGATCTGCCAGTAGGAGGCCTTCACCTCGGCCTGGTCGCCGGCGCTGACCTTCGCGAGCACATTTCTGGCGCGATGGACGAGACACCGCTGGCGCAGCGAGGGCGCGAAGACCTGTTCGGCGGCGCTGATCAGGCCGGGTGCGCCGTCGGAGACGATCAGCAGCGGAGACGTGAGGCCGCGGGTGGTCAGGTCTGTGAGGAAGTCGTGCCAGGCGTCGGTGGACTCGGATCCGGCGGCGGCCAGGCCGACGAAGACGGGCTTGCCGGCGGTGGTGATGCCCCAGGCGGCCAGGATCGGCTCGGCCCGGCTGCCGTCGTGCATCTTGAAATGCGAGGCGTCCAGGAACAGGTAGTCCAGCTCGATGTTCGACAGGTCGCGGCGGCACCAGGCGTCGTACTCGGCGACGATGGCCTGGCAGATCGTCGAGACCGTGGACTTGCTCAGGGCCGCCTCGGGGCCGAGTGCATCGGCCAGTGCGCCTTCGACGTCGCGGACGGACAGGCCGCGCACGAAGGAGGCGATCACGAGCGTCTCCAGCGCGTGGGTGCGGGTGACGCCGGTGCCGAACAGGCGGGAGGCGAACCTTTCGGTGGTGCCGCGCAGCTTCGGTCGTGCGATGGTGATCGGTCCGCTGGTGGTCTTGACGGTGGTCGGGCAGTGACCGTTGCGGTGGCCCGGCCGCACCGCCGTCCCTTCCTCATCACCGCTGTACGAGGCGGCGGTGGTGGCGCGCTGGTAGCGGGCGCGGCCGAGGAAGGCGTCGACCTCGGCTTCGACGGCGGTCTGGATGATCAGACGGGCGCCGAGCCGGGCGACATCCTCAATGACCTCGACCAGATCACGATCGGAGGCGAACAGGGCGTCGATCTCGGCACGGATGGCCTGGGTAGGCGATACTCGACGGGTCACGAGCGTGGGACCTCTTTCGTGCGAACTTGGCGGTTCAACACGGAACCTACGCTCGTGATCTATTTACACCGCATCTGGGACGCGACC
>NZ_POUD01000554.1 GCF_003236395.1 Nonomuraea aridisoli
GGACGGGTTGGGGTGGTTCGTCATGTGCGATCCGATCAGGTGAGCTGCTGGCGGACGTAGGCAGCCCATTGCCGCTCGAAGTCCGCTCTGTCGACGCCGAGTACGTCGTAGAAGGCGGGTTCGGCCTGGTCGTCGTCGTCCTGTTGGAGGGCCGCGGTCACGGCTTGGACGAGGCGGCGGTCACCGTAGCGGTCGGCGGTGAAACGCATGATCAGTTCGCCCATGAAGTAGTGGGCGTCGCCGAGGTCGCCGGTGGCCCAGATGTCGTTGTTCGGCAGTTCGCCGGTGAAGGGCCGGGAGAGCTGCCCGGCGAGGTAGGCGCGGCCGTGGTCGTATCTGAGGCTGCTCCTGACGGGCAGGTGCTTGTTGGCCAGGTACTCGGCGAAGCCTTCGTCGATCCAGTGGGGGCGGCCGCCGAAGAAGGACAGGCCGCTGCTGCGGTCCAGGGCGGAGACGAGGGAATGGGCCAGCTCGTGCCGGGTCAGCGTGCCGATCTTGTCGTCGGAGGAGAAGAAGGTGGAGGCGGTGTCGAGTACGACCCGCGTCGAGCCGACGATCACGTCGTCGGCGCCGGTCGCGGCGTTCGGCATGCCGATGGACACGCCGGCCTCCGTGGCCTCGGCCGTGCGGAAGAGCTTGCCGAGCTGCTCCTTGCCGGAGACGAGGGCGACCAGGTAGCCCTGTGGGACGAGGTCCTGGCGATCACCGTACTGCTTCCAGTAGGCGCTGTGGTGTGCGGTGGCCTGCTCGACGATCGGCGCGACGCGGCGGGCGAGCGCGGCGTGTTCGGGTCGGGCGAGCACGATCCCGGAGCCTGCCTTGACGACCGTGATGTCCGGCCAGATGTCCCATGGGCCCGGGTAGTACACGGTCTTGGAGGACGACCTCGCGATCGGGGGCGGGGCGCCACCGACGGCGGTGACCCGGAGCGGGGCGTCGGCCGACTTCTTCTCCAGCGTCCACCGGTACCACTCCGACACCGGTCGCAGGTCGATGTCGGCGAAGCGGTGGATGAACGAGACGTCCTGGGTGAAGGTGACGCCGCGTCCGAAGCTGTCCTCGGAGCGTCCCGAGCGTCGCAAGATCCGGTAGCCGGCTTCGCTCAGTGGGACCTTGCGCAGGTTCTCGAAGACGCGTCGCTGCTGCTGGAGCAGTTGCTTGTCCGCCGGGTCGAAGATCGACAGGAAGCGTTCCGCGTCGCCGCGGGCCAGGCCCTCGCTGTGGCGGGTGAGCAGGTCGTCGATCTCCGCGTCCGTGACCACGACGCTCTCTGGCGCGAGGCTGTGGGAGATGGTGGCGCCAGGCTCGGGGGTGGCGGTGTTCGTGCTGTCGCGGAGGAGGAGGCCGACTCCCGCGCCGGTGGCCACGGTGACGACGAGTGCGACCACGCCCGCGGTGACCCACAGGCCGGTGCGACGTTTCCGCGGGCCGGGGTTGCCCGGACGCGGGCCCGGGGGCGGCCCGGCGACAGGTGGGCCGGGTGGGCC
>NZ_POUD01000555.1 GCF_003236395.1 Nonomuraea aridisoli
CCCACAAGGGTCGTACCCCGCACCCCCGCAGGGCGCCTACCCATCCCCAGGCTCGTACTTGCCGCCACCACCACCTCAGTGGCCCGGGCCGCACGCGCCGGGCTCGTGGAGCCCAGAACCACCCCCACAACGCGGCAAAAAAGGAAAGACAGCCGCCCTGATCTCGTTGGGCCTGGCCACGCTGCTCGCCATCGGAGCCGGAACCGCATGGTTCGTCTCCCAGAGCGGCGAGCCCACCACACCCACACCCCCGCAGGCGAAGGAGTCCGCGAAGACACCCGAACGCCCGGTCTCCCAGTGGCAGGTCCCCCTGATCGGGGCCGGCGGCTTCGACTTCACCTCGGGGATGGGCTTCGCCACCTGGCTGACCGACACCACCATCATCCGGGTGCAGAAGGACGGCGTCCTCGCCTACGACCTCGCGACGGGCAAGCGCGCCTGGGGCACCCCGTCCCCGGGAGAACAACTTTGCGGCGCCACCCCGGACGCGCACGAAGGCATCGCCGCCATCGCGTACGGCGACGCGGGCGCATGTGACCGCCTCGCCGGCATCGACACCGCCACCGGCAAGATCACGTGGCAGCAGGAGATCCAAGCCGAACAATCCACCACGTCCGACACGATCCAGACCCCGCTGATCGTCAGCACCGACGGCCTGGCCATCCTCCAGATCGGCGACAAGGTCCACGCCCACAACCTGACGGACGGCACCGTACGCTGGACCGCGACCGCCCCCAAGAACTGCTCAGTCCGGGACACCAACGCCGCACCCGGTCGCGTCGTCATGCTCGCGCACTGCGTATACCCCTACACCAAAGACCGCGTCCTGGTCCTCGACCCGGAAACCGGCAAGATGACCCGCAAACACCCCAGCCGCCGGATCTATTCAGGCACCATCGCCTCGGTGAACCCCATCGTCACCCAGATCGAGGACGCCTACGGCACCCACTTCACCCGCTACGACGACTCGGGCAAAGCCAGCGAGATCACGGTCGGCAAGATCGACCTTCTCCCCCTCAACGACCTGATCACCATCCGGGGCATGCGCCTCCACTACCGCGTAGCCGTCCACGGAGACCGCCTCTACCTGGCCACCTGGCCGAAGAAGGTCCCCGACTCGTTTCGCAGCCGCAACAACGTGCTCGCCTACGACTTCGAGACCGGCCGCCGGGTATGGGAGTCGTCCGGCAACCGTCCCTCACGACTCGCCTACATCCGCGCCGACGACTCCGGCCTCCTGGCCCTCGAAGTAGGCGACCACCGCGACCTCGCCCCCCGCCTCATCCGCGTCGACGCCAAAACCGGCAAAGCCAAGGGCCTGGGAGACCTCCCGCTCGAGTTCGGCCTCGAAGCCGAACGCGCCAAGGTCTACGAACAGAACGGCGCCGTCATCATCGTCCCCTGGAGCTCCATAACAGCCGACAACGCCATCAGCTACTACAAACTCCCCAAGACCAACTGACCCACCACACCGCCACCCCAAGCC
>NZ_POUD01000556.1 GCF_003236395.1 Nonomuraea aridisoli
AGATCTACACGCGTAAGATCGTCGGCAGCGTCAGAGGTGTATAAGAGACAGCCCCTCCACTGAGCGGCCGGCCCGGGCGAGGCCGGGGGACGTACGGTGCCGCGCCCGCCGGGGTTCCTGCGGACACATCGGTGCTGGAAGGATCGACTCCGTGCCCCGGATGCGACGACGCGTGGCCGCCCTCGTCGAGAGAGCCGGCTATCGTCCTGACGAGCCGATCGTGGTCGGGATACAGCGCGGTGGCCGGACACCCGTCCTGCTGGCCCAGGGACGGACACTCGGTGGTGAGCCGCTGGGCGCGACGACGCTCACGTACGCGGCCTCCCTGTCGAAGCAGATGACCGCCGCGTGCGCGGCGCGGCTCGCCCGGCAAGGAGAGCTGGACCTGGAATCCGCCCTGTCGCGCTGGCTGCCTCGGCTGCCCGCGTGGGCGGACGCCGTCCGGCTGCGGCACCTCGTCCATCACACGGCGGGCTTCCCGGCGGACGCCGACGTCGACGCCCTCCTGCCTCGTGACGCCGACCGAACCACCCAGGGCATCATTCACGCTCTTGCCCAGGTCCCCGCCCTGGATCGCGAGCCGGGCACTGTGCACGCCTACTCCAATGCCGGATATGTCTGCCTGGCCGCCGTGGTGGAACGCGTCGCCGGCCGGCCGCTGCCCGACTTCGCGCGGCGTCACCTCTTCGCACCGCTGGCGATGGCCGGCACCTGCTATTGGCCGGGGCCCGGCCCCACGCCACCCGGCGCCGCCCCGCTCGTACGACCTCGTCCCGCTCCGCTGTCCCTGGGCGACGGAGGCGTGTGGAGCACCGCCATCGATCTGCTGCGATGGGGCCAGGCCCTCAACCACGACGAACTCGGCGTCTCGGCGCTCATGCAGACCCCTGGACGCCTCGATGACGGAACACCCCTCGACTACGCCTGGGGCATCGGCGTCCGCTCGCACGCCGGCCATCGCGTCTATCGCCACGGAGGAGGTTGGCCGGGCCTGCGCGCCCTCCATGCCCGAGTGCCCGATCTGGACCTGAGCATGGTGCTCATCGCCATCGCCGACCACACCGAACGCCGAGTGGATCTCCTCAACGGTCTTCTCGACGAGGTGACCAGGGGCGGCCTGTCCGACTCGGAGCACACTCGGCCGACGTGATCCCAGTCATGCGTTCCCCGTTCGGACCCGTAGCCGTAGGGGGCGGGCATGCGAAAGGCGCGCACCCGCATCGGGTGCGCGCCTTTCGTGGTCGGTCAGCCGGTGCGGCGGCGGTTGCCGCCGCCGCCACCGCCGCCGCGGGACTGGCGGCGCTGCTGCTTGCGCTCGGTCGCCGCCGACGGGGCGATGTCGTCGTCGTCCGTCGCGAGGTCGGGCGACTGGAAGATCACCGTGAACGGGTTCGGCGGGATGATCCGCTCCGGCTCCTTGCGCGCCGGCGGGGGCGGCGTGGTCAGGAAGCTCGGCTCGGGCGCGGGCTCCGCGG
>NZ_POUD01000557.1 GCF_003236395.1 Nonomuraea aridisoli
GGCGGTGGCGTACGTGTTCGCGACGCCGTACGTGCTGCCCTGGTACGACGGGCTGGCGCTCGGGCTGCTGGCGCTGGTGGGCGCGTCGGCGGTGGACGGGTTCGTGGTGGCGCACCTGATGGTGTTGTCGCTGGCCTACCTGCCCGCCCGGGTCGAGGGGCAGCCTGACGACCTCGCCTGGCTCAGGGAGGTCGTCAGGCCTCAGCTCGCCTGGGTGCTGCTCGCCCTGACGGTGGCGCTGGTGGTGTGGGCCTGGCGAGCTGCAAGGCGCGTACGCACGCCGCCAGTGTCAGCGGCACCGCGACCGTCAGCGCCATAGCGGGGATGGCGATGCCGGAGTCGTTCATGAGGAAGCCGACGAACGCGCAGGTGAGCGCGCCGAACAGGCCCGCACGCAGTGTCGGGGCCACCGCGTACGCCTGGCCGAGCGCCGAGGCGCCCCAGCGCGACGGCCGGGCCAGCACCAGGAAGAGGAAGGCCAGCGCGACGAGCGAGAGCAGGGTCAGCGGCAGGTTGCCCACGGTCACGCCGATCATCGCCATGAACTTGCGGCCGACGACGGTCAACGCCTGGCCGTCGATGATCTGCTGGACGAAGTTGCCCAGGTGGGTGCGCTGGTCGTCGGGACGCAGCCAGTCGAACACCGACAGCGCGCCCACCAGCGCCGCTCCGGCCAGGCCGACGAGCAGCAGCCGTACGAGGGAGACGCGTCTGCCGGAGAGGAGGATGAGGAAGACGGCCAGGCCGACCACGAACGCCGGGACGCCGCCGAAGTCCGCACCCCACGAGGGCCATCCGTCGGCGAAGACCGCGAAGGCGCCGTACGCGCCGCACGCCGCGACCACCACGACTCTCGACACGCCTCTGCCGAGCAACCACTGGGCCACTCCGGCGAGGCCGAGGATCGTGCCCGTGGCGTAGACGGCGAAGGCGATGTTGCTGAAGCCGTAGAAGCGGCCGCCGGTCACGGGCTCGTAGCCGGTGACGGCGTTCACCTGGAGTGTGGAGCCGGTCATGACGTCGAGCAGCAGAGCGAGCGACGTGACGGCGGCGACCACGGTCAGCGGGCCCAGCACGTGGGCGCGCCAGGGGCCGGCGAAGGCGGCGGCGGTGATGAGCCCGGCGATGGCGAGGATCGTCACGATCACCGACAACATCGGCACCGGGAACGTCCACCACGGCACGAGCTGCGCCAGGAAGGTGGAGACCGCGATGGCCCCGCTGACCACCGCGACGGCCTGAACGGACTTGAGCACCCCGGAAGCCCCCGCTGTGCTGCCGGTTTCGGGGAGCTGGACGTCTGCTGCCGCCCGGGTCCCCGCGCCGGCCGTCATCCCGGCCTCGCTGGGCTGGGTGTCCCGGGTTTCGGTGGGGTGCGTGTCCCGGGGTTCGGGGATTTGGGCGTCGGTCGGGCCGGGTCCCGTTTCGGTCGGCTTGGCGGCGGTTCCTGTATGGGTGGGCTTC
>NZ_POUD01000558.1 GCF_003236395.1 Nonomuraea aridisoli
TGATGCTGATGGTGGCTTTGTAGGTGGTCCGGTCGATGGCGGGTCCGCGGGCGTTGTATTTGGAGATCGCGCGTTTGACGATGCGGTCTTTGGTGCGGACTCGCCGGGCGGGCAGGAGCTGGGCCAGGACGTGCCGGCCGATGGTGCCGATCAGGTCGATGTCGGTGCCGGTGGTGACTCCGGCGGCCAGGATGAGCTGGTCGCGGGCGGCGGCCAGGGCGGTGGTGAAGCCGGCCCGGTCCGGGTCGGTGCCCGGGATGCTGTCGGTGGCGTCGGTCATGGCGGTGCGCAGGACCTGGTAGGCGGTCAGCAGGGCCCAGACCTCCTGTTCGATGCCGTCAGGGGTGCGTGAGCGCAGGACGTGCCCGTTCAGGAGGGTGGACTTCAGCTCGGCATAGGTGGTCTCGATCTCCCAGCGTTCGTGGTGGAGCCGGATGAGGTCGGCCGCCGGATGGGCGGTGGCGTCGGTGAGGGTGGTCAGCAGCCGGTAGTGGCCGGTCCTGCTGCCTGCTGCGGTGCGGATGGTGATCTCGGCGTCGATGACGCGGACGGTCAGTGCGCCGAGCCGGGCCAGGATCGAGCCGTCCCGGCAGCGGGCCACGGCGGGCAGGTTGCGACCGGACTTGCAGCGCACCAGCAGGTCGGCGCCGGTGGCGGCCATCTGGTTGAGCAGATCGGTGGCGGCGAAGTTCCGGTCGCCCAGCAGCAGCATCCCGGCCCTCAGATGCGCGGCCAGGCGGCGGGCGTAGTCCAGCTCACCGATCGTGGCGGGCCCGAAGGCGGCTGCGATCACCGACCGGGTGCCGCAGGCCACCAGCGCGGCCAGCCGTAGTTGCGGGTATCCCGAGATTCCGTTGCCGAGCCGCTGCCGGGTGAAGACCGTAAGGTTGGCCGGGCAGTCCGGGATCGGCAGCAGGGTGCCATCGATGGCGACCACCCGCAGCCCCCGCCACCATCCCGCCGCAGCGGCCGTCACCGCAGGACCGCTGATCAGGTCGAACAGCGCTTTCATCGGAGCCGGCCCCAGCCGCTGCCGGGCCTGGCGCAGAGCACTGCCGCTGGGCCGGACCGGTGTCAGATGTGCCAGCCCGGCGCACAACCGATCGAACACCTGCCGATACCCCAGGCTGGTGAACAACGCCGCAGCCAGCAGCAGGTACACCGTGACCCGTGCCGGCACCAGCCGCACCCTGCGCTCGCGCGCACGCGTCTGCGCCAACACCTCATCGACCATCTCGAACGGGATGATCCGGGTCAGTTCGCCCAGATGTCCCGGCGCGAACACCCCTGCGGCTACCCCGGCCGTTCGTCGTGTGGCAACCTGTTCCAACAGCGGAGCTCCTGTAGTGAGGATGTCTTGGAGTGACAGACCTCTTCTACAGCGGCTCCGCTGCTTCGTTCACCGGTCTTGACGAACCGCCTTCGTCCTTAACTGAACGGCGTTGG
>NZ_POUD01000559.1 GCF_003236395.1 Nonomuraea aridisoli
TTCCTGGTGAGCGCGTGCTTCATCTTCCTGCTGCCCCGGGCCCTCGCCGGCGATCGGCCCCCGACGGGCGGCGGGCTGCCGGCGAGCATCGGCGGCGGCCTCTCCGAGGTGGGGCGGCGGCCGTGGTTGGGGGTGTGGATCGTGCACTCCGCGCTCACCAACGTGATCGTGGTCTCCCCGATCCTGGTGCTGGGGCCGTACGTCGCCGACCTGCACCTCGGCGGGGCCCCGGCCTGGTCGGCGATCGGCATCGCCTACGCCGCCGGCGGTGTGGCCGGGGGCGTGATCGCGGCGCGGTGGCGGGCCGGGCGTCCCATGGTGGCGGCCATGATGGTCTTCCTGTTGACGGCGCCGCTGCCGGCGCTGCTCGCGGTCCCCGCGGCCGTCTGGGCGCTGGTGCTCGCGGGGGCGGCGGCCGGGCTGCAGCTCGTCGTCTACAACGTGCTCCAGACCACCGCGATCCAGCGGCACGTGCCGGAGGGGTTCGTGGCGCGGGTGACGTCCGTCGCCGTGCTGGGGTCGCTGGTCGGGGCGCCGCTCGGGATGGGGTTCGCCGGTCCGGTGGCGGAGGCGTTCGGCACGCGTCCGGTGCTGATCGCCTGCGCCGTGGTCGCCGTCGTGTCCACGGCCGCGGCGCTGGCCGCCCCGTCGGTGTGGCGGCTCCGCACGGAGGAGGCTCCCACCGCCTCCCCGCCTCCCGAGTCCGCCGCCGCCTCGCGGAGCACGTCCTCATGAAAGGTGACACGTCCGTATACAGCGACACGTCCTTATAGGCGACACGTCCTTATAGAGGGGGACGACATAGAGGGGGCGACCTTATACAAGGGTCAGCGGCGGGAGAATGCTGACATGCTCCACGTGCTTATGGTCCGCTACACCGCGCCCCTCGACGACGTGACCCCTCACGTGCCCGGCCACGTGGCCTACCTGGAGCGCCGGCATGCCGACGGCACCTTCCTGCTGTCGGGGCAGACCGTGCCGGACGACATCGGCGGGGTGATCCTGGCCGTCGGGTCGCGCGAGCACGTGGAGAAGGCGGCGGCCGAGGATCCGTTCGCGGTGGCGGGCGTGGCGACGTACGAGATCGTCACCGTCGACCCCGGCCGTATGAACGACGAGCTGCGCCGCCTCCTGCCCCGCGCCGACGCTTGAGACGCCCGCCCGCGGATCAGGGGGTGAGAGAGGCGGGGAGGGAGGCGACCACGACGAGGCCGCCGCCGTCTCGCGGGCGGGCTCGTACGTCGCCGCCGTGCGCCGTCGCCACCGAGCGGACGATCGACAGCCCGAGCCCGGCGCTGCTCCCCGTCAGCGGGCGTTCGGAGCTGTTGCGGTGGAACGGCTTGAACAGCAGCGGCACGTCGTACGGCGGCACGCTCGGCCCGGTGTTGCTCACCTCCACCTCGACCCGCCCGCCCGCCACGGTAC
>NZ_POUD01000055.1 GCF_003236395.1 Nonomuraea aridisoli
GTGCGGTATGAGGTGGGCGATTTCGCCGGGGTGGTGGATTTCGTGCATCACGGGCTGGCGGTGGCGATCGTGCCGCCGGCTGTCGTGGATCCGGCGGCGGGGGTGCGGTTGGTCCGGGTCGGCCGGCCTGCGCCGAGGGTGGTGATGTCGATCGCGGTGGCGGCGGATCGGGAGTTGAGCCGGGCGGCGTCGGCTCTGTTCGAGGCGATTCGGAGGAGCGCTTCGGACCGTTAGGGCGCGCGGCCCGGCATGTCGTCGATCAAGCGACTTGTCCCGTGCCGGAGGTGCGGGTGCTGCGCCGGGCCGGGTGTGGGGTGATCTGCGTCATGTGTGTCACAACGGGCGGGCGTGCGGTGTCTTGAGGGCGTAAGCCTGCGAGCGAAGGAGACGCCATGACCGGCACCACCGAAGCGGCGGTCCGCTACGACGATCAGGCAGTCTGAGGCGGCGGGCCGGTGACTTCCGGGTCGCCCCGCGCCTATCTGGTGCGGATCACGACCCGGCTGGCGCTCAACCGGCTGCGGACGATGCGGCGGCGCAAGGAGGCGTATGTCGGGCCGTGGTTGCCGGAGCCGCTGCTCACCGCGCCGGACGTGGCCGAGGACGCGGTGCTCGCCGAGAGCGTGTCGATGGCGTTGATGATCGTGCTGGAGCGGTTGTCGCCGACGGAGCGTGCTGTTTTCGTGCTGCGTGAGGCGTTCGATGTGGGTTATGACGAGATCGCGGCGGCGGTGGGGAAGAGTCCGGCGGCGGTGCGGCAGATCGCGCACCGGGCTCGGCGGCATGTCGATGCGTGCCGTCCGCGTGAGGTGGTCTCCCCGGGGCAGATGCGGGCGGCGCTGGAGTCGTTCCGGCGGGCGTTCGAGACGGGGGATCGGCAGGGGCTTCTCGACGTGCTGGCTCCTGAGGTGGTCTTCGTGAGCGACGCGGGCGGCGTCAAGCGGGGTGCGCTGCGGCCGGTGGCCGGGGCCGAGAGGGTGGCCCGGTTCATCGTGGGCGGTCTCGGCAAGGCCGGGGGTGCGCTCACCGGTGATCCGGCCGTGGTCAACGGCAGTCCGGGGCTGTTCGTCCGGGTGGGCGGCGAGCTCGACGGCGTGCTGGCGTTCAGTGTCGTGGACGGGCGGATCGCCGGTCTGTGCTACGTCCGCAATCCGGAGAAGCTGACCCGCGTCGGGGTCCGAGACCCGGTCACGTTGCGCTGAGCCCTCCGGAAGGGGGAGGAGCGGGGTCCCGGATCGCCGTCGTGGCAACGGTTCCGGGGGAGGAGGAAATCGGGCGGCCGCGCGAGCAGGCTGGAGCCATGAGGATGAGCGGATGGCTGGTCGCGGCGCTGGTGCCGGTGCTGCTGGCGGCGTCGGCGCCGGCGGTGCGGGGCGAGGAGCGGCTGCGGTGGCGCGAGTGCGAGGGCGCGGGCGTTCCGGCCGGGATGCGGTGCGCGGCGGTGGAGGTGCCCGTGGACTGGGCGGAGCCGGACGGGCGGAAGGTCACGCTGGAGCTGGCGCGGCTGCCCGCCACGGAGCCGGCGCGCCGGATCGGCGGCGTGCTGGGCGTTCCCGGCGGGCCGGGCGCCAAGGGTATCGAGGACCTGAAACGCGCCGCGGGCGATCTGACCGAACTGCGCAGGCGGTTCGACCTGGTCGCCTACAACCCGCGTAACACCGTCTGGCTGGATCGGCTGCCGCCGTCGTGTCTGGAGCCGGGGACGTCGCTGGACGAGCCCCGCGATCGCGGGCAGTTCGAGGCGCTGGCCGCGAGGATGGCCAAGGCGTTCCGGGCGTGCCGGGGCGATGATCGCACCGGACTGTTCGCTCACCTGGATTCGTTGTCGGTGGCCAGGGACATGGACGCCGTCCGCCGGGCGCTGGGCGAGGAGCGGCTGAGCTTCATGGCCAACTCCTACGGCGGGGTGCCCATGGCGGCTTACGCCCGGCTGTTCCCGCACCGTGTTCGGGCCATGTACGTCGACGGGGTGGTGAACCAGACGGTCGGCTGGCCGCGGCAGGCGTTGCTGACCTTGTCGCGCGCCGAGCGGGTGTTCGGCAGGTTCACCGCGTGGTGCTCGGCCACCCCGGCCTGTGCCCTGCACGGTGAGGACGCCGGTGCGGTCTGGCGCGAGCTCACCCGGGAGGCCGATCGCCGGCCGATCCCGGTCACCTCGCCGGAGTTCGGCAAGGGGGAGCTGACCGGGTCGCGGTTGAAGAGCTTCGGTTTCGCGGGATTCCTCGGCGATCCGGGGCCGGGGAACGCGCGCTGGCTGGCCTTCGCGGACGCGGTGGACAGGGCCAGGCGGGGGGACGGGTCCGGTTTCGCCGATGTGGTGCTCGGCAACGCGGCCGTCTGGGCCATGCCGGGAGCGCTCGCGATGACGTGCGGGGACGAGCGCGGGTACACCGGCTACGAGCAGCTCGCGGAGGCCCGACAGAAGGCGCGGAAGGTCTCGGCGAACCTGGCGGGCGTGTCGTTCGACGCGCTGGGCTGTACGGGGTGGCCGCTGAAGGTGGCCAACCCGTCGCGCCCGCTGCCGGTTCGCGGCCTGCCGCCGGTGCTGGGGGCCGGCAGCACGTGGGGCGACCAGGCGCTGACGGAGAGCTTCACCAGGATGATCCCTGGTTCGGTCACGGTCGGTTATGACGGGCCCGGGCACGTCATGTATCTGTCGGGCAAGCAGTGCCCGATCCGGCACGCCATCCGGTACCTGATCGACCTGAGGCTCCCCGGGCCGGGCACCGTCTGCCCTGCCGAATGAGCGGCTCACGCGTTCCCCTCGTCGAGGGTGCGCGTCAGGCGGATCGCCTCCTCCCGGAAGCCCAGGGCGGCGTAGAAGCGGCGGGCGGTGGTGTTGGCGGCGCCCGTCTCCAGTGTCAGGTGGCGCACGCCCTGCCGGCGGGCCCAGGTCTCGGCCGCGGCCATCAGCTGCCGGCCGACCCCGCCGCGTACCGCGTGCGGGGCGACCGCCAGCTCGCCGACGTAGGCGTCGACCGTTCCGGTGAAGTGCTGGTGGGTGTTGACGGAGACCACGCCGACGACGCCGTCGTCGGTCTCGGCGACGAACACGGCGCCGGGTCGGTCCCCCTCCGGGGTGAGGGATCCGGCGAGCCATTGCCGGGCCGCCTCCACGACCGCCTCGGGGTCGCGCCACTCCGCCACGCCTTCGGTCAGCCGGTGGGCCAGTGTCAGGACGGCGTGGCGGTCCTCTTCACGGATGGGCCGTATCCGCACGCCTGGGTGCTCGACGTTCATGGCCCTCAGCATGCCGAACGGCAGGGGTTCTGGTCAGGCCTGGTTGGCGGCCGGGGTCCGGGTCGGGGCGAACCACTGCTGGATCCAGTGCGGGTAGGCGGTCGGCGGCCGGCTGACCTCGTCGAGCTCGGCGAGGTCGTGCTCGGTGAGGGTCAGGTCGCCGGCCGCGATGTTGTCGATGAGCTGTTCCAGCTTGCGGGCGCCGACGATGACGCTGGTGACGGCGCGCTGGGCGAGCAGCCAGGCGATGGCGACGCGGGCCGGGCTGACCTCGTGCCGCGCGGCGACGGCCCGCAGCACGTCCAGCACCTTGAAGCCCTTGTCCTCGTCGAACGGCACGAAGTCGAAGCCGTTGCGGGCGCGGCGGGAGTCCGGTTCGGTGGTGGCTCCGCCGCGGTCGAACTTGCCGGTGAGGAAGCCGCCGACGAGGGGCTGCCACACGGTCAGGCTCATCCCGGCGTCTTCGGCCATGGGCACCAGCTCCTGCTCGGCGTCGCGTGACAGCAGCGAGTAGTACGTCTGGTTGGCGACGAACTTGGCCTGGCCGTGCAGCGCGGAGATGCCCAGCGCCTTGCTGATCTGCCAGGCGGTGAGGTTGGAACAGCCGATGTAGCGGACCTTGCCCTGACGTACGGCGTCGTCGAGTGCGCTGAGCGTCTCCTCCAGCGGCGTGAGGTGGTCGTAGTTGTGGATCTGGTAGAGGTCGATGTAGTCGGTGCCGAGGCGGCGCAGGCTGTCCTCCAGGGCGCGCATCACGTGCAGCCGGGTGAGCCCGTGGTCGTTGGGCCCGGGGCCGACCGGAGCGATCAGTTTGGTGGCGAGCAGCACGTCGCGCCGGCGTGGCCCGAGGGCCCGGCCGAGGAGTTCCTCGCTCTCGCCGTCGGCGTAGACGTCGGCGGTGTCGATGAAGTTGATCCCGGCGTCGAGGGCGGTGCCGACGAGCCGGTCGACGTCCTGCTGCCCGAGTGCGCCGTGGGTGCTGTACACCGGGTGGTCCTTGCCGCCGAACGTCATGGTGCCCAGGGCGATCTCCGAGACCCAGACTCCGGTACGTCCCAGCAGACGGTATTTCACCAGTTCTTCCTTCCAACAGATTCTTGGTCGCTACGTCTGGACAGCGTGTCCAGAAATTACGCTACACGAACGCCGGCGTGTGACGTACGCTGCCGGGCCGCCTAGGATCCGGACATGCCTTCGATCACCCGACGCCGCACCGTGAACGTCGGCCGGCCCACCTCGGCCGAGGCGGACATCCTGGCCGCGACGCAGCGTCTGCTGATCAACGGCGCGAATTTCACCGAGCTCGGCGTGCAGCAGATCTCGGCCGAGGCCGGCGTCGCCCGCTCGACGTTCTACAACCACTTCCGCGACAAGATCGACCTGCTCATGCGGCTGGCCACCGAGCTGATGAGCTCGTCGTTCGACGTCACCTCGGCCTGGGAGCCGTCGCAGGGCGTCGACCGTCTCGCGGAGGTCTTCGTGCAGGTGGTGCGGGTCTACCGGGAGCACGCCGCCGTGCGGCGGGCGCTCGCGGAGGTCGCCGCCTACGACGCGACCGTGCGCGACTTCTGGGGCAAGGAGCTCGACCACTTCACCGCCTGGACGCTGCGGGTGTTGCGGGCCGAGCAGGAGGCGGGCCGCACCCCCGCCGGCGTCGACCCGGTGAGCGCCACCCGGCTGATCGTCATGGGCGGCGAACGGGCCCTGGTCGACCACGTCACCGCGGGGGACCCCGGTCATGACGCCGCGTTCGCCCGCGAGCTGGCGCTGACCTGGTGGCACGGCGTCTACCGCCGTCCCGCCGACCAGCGGTCCTGAGGGTGATCAGGGGGTGACGAGCGACCTGGCGAGCATGCTCTCGGCGGCCGCGAGGATCGCCTCGCGGGACGGGCGGGGCCGCACCCCGAGGATGCGCCGGGCCTTGTCGGTGCACACGTCCTTCACGACGTTCAGGTCGGCCGCGACGGAGCGGAACTCGGGGTTGACGCGGGCGGCGAGGCGTACGACGAGGTCGGGGATGGTGCGGGTCGGAGCCTTACGGGCCGCCTCGCCGAAGTGTTCCCTGAGCAGGGCGCCGATCTGCTTCATCGCCATCGCCGGCGCGTCGCCGGCCAGCAGGAAGCGCTCTCCTGCGGCGCCGTCGGCGGTCATCGCGGCGACGTGGGCGGCGGCGACGTCCCGCACGTCGACGATCGGCACGTACAGGTTCGGGTATCCCGGCATCCGCCCGTCGAGGATGCGCTGCACGATGTGGTTCGCGCCTGAGACGTTCTCTCCCATCACGGGGCCCATGACCGCGACCGGCAGGATGGTGGTGAGCTCGAGGCCGCTGTGCGACCGCGCGAAGTCCCAGGCGGCCCGCTCGGAGAGGATCTTGCTCTTTCCGTAGGCGTCGACGCCCGGTCCGTCGAGGGGAGACCAGTCGTCCTCGGTGAACACGCCGTGGGGATGCGCGTGACCGAAGCCGGCGGCGTGGAAGGCCGAGGTCAGCACGCATTGTTTCACGCCCGCGTCGTGCGCCGCGCGCAGCACGCGCAGCGCGCCGTCGCGCGCCGGGACGATCACGTCGTCGTCGTCCTTCACCCTCCCGATGGGCACGGGCGAGGCGACGTGCAGCACGAAGTCCGCGCCGCGCGTCGCGGCGGCCCAGCCGTCGTCCTTCATCAGGTCGGCTTCGAGGACGTCGAGAGCGTCGCCGCGCGTCATGCCCGCGCGGGCCAGCGCCGCGCGGACGCCTGCCTCGCGAGACGACCATCGAACGGTGGTGCGGACCCGGTGGCCGCGTTCGAGGAGTTGGAGGATGCAGTGCCCGGCGATGAAGCCGGACCCGCCGGTGACCAGAACAAGACTCACAGCTGTTCGTCCCTTCGCGTGTCGGTGGGGCTTGCTCGGCCATGCTCGCCAGGGGCGGCTTCGTGGGCCAGGTTCCTCGTGACACTGGTAGCGGCAGGGACAGGACCGCGCGGCGTCCGGTGATTACCGTGGGGGCATGAGCGACGAGCAGAACCTCCTGGGTGACTTTCTCCGCGCTCGCCGGGAGCTCGTCAGCCCGCGGCAGGCCGGCATCCCGGTGCTGGGCGTGCGACGGGTGCCCGGTCTGCGCCGGGAGGAGGTCGCGATGTTGTCCGGCATCAGCGTCGAGTACTACCTGCGTCTCGAGCAGGGCCGGGACCGGCACCCGTCCGGGCAGGTCCTCGCCTCCATCGCGCGGGTGCTCCAGCTCGACGACGACTCCACCGCCTACCTGATGGGCCTGTCCGCCGGCCGGCCGCGCCCCGCCCGGCGGCGTCCCCGCCGGGAGGTGGTGCCGGACAGCACCCGCACGCTGCTGCCGCGGCTGCCGTTCCCCGCGTTCGTGGAGGGCCGCTACCTCGACGTCCTGGCGGCGAACCACCTCGCCGGCGCGCTGTCCCCGCGTTTCACACCCGGCCACAACCGGCTGCGGGACCTCTTCCTCGACCCCGCCGAACGCGACTTCTTCTCCGACTGGGAACTCGCCACCGAAGGCATCGTCGCGACCTTCCGCCAGTCCGTCGGCACGGACACCGACGACGTGCGCTTCATCGAGCTCGTCGGCGAGCTCTCCCTGGCCAGCCCCCGCTTCCGCGACCTTTGGGCACGTCACGACGTCCGGATCCGGCAGGGCGCCTCTCTCAGCTTCGACCATCCGCAGCTGGGCGAGCTCCGCCTGCATCGCGAGAAGCTCGCCATCGCCGGCACCGACGGCATCATGCTCGTCCTCTACCACCCCGAACCCGGCACGAGCGACGCCGACAAGCTCGCCCTGCTCTCTTCCGCGACGACGAGCACCCCCCACCAGGGGGTCACAGGATGAGGCCGCCGGTGGCGCGGAGGTTCTGCCCGGTGATCCACTGGGAGTCGGGGCCGGCCAGGAACGCGACGACGTTCGCGATGTCGGCCGGTCGCCCGAGCCGGCCGAGAGCGGTCAGGGCGGCGGTCTGCCGCAGCGCCTCGGGCGGGTTGACGGCGTGCAGCAGGTCGGTGTCGGTCGCGCCGGGCGAGACGGTGTTGACCGTGATGCCGCGTACGCCGAACTCGCGCGCCGCGACGGCGGTGCACTGTTCGAGAGCGGCCTTGCTGGCGACGTACAGCACGTGACCGGGGGCCGGGACGGCGGTGCTGAGCGTCGAGATGTTGACGACGCGGCCGTGGTCGCGCAGCAGCGCCGCCGCGCGCCGCATGGCCAGCAGCGGGTATTTGGCGTTGACGGTCATCACCCGGTCGAACTCTTCGGCGGTGACCTGCTCGATCGGCGCGCGCGGGTTGACGGCCGCGTTGTTGACCAGGATGTCCAGGCCGCCGGCGACGGGTTCGAACAGCGCCTCGAGGCTGGCGGGGTCCTCCTGGTCGGCGCGGACGGCGAGCGTCCCGGCGACCGTGCGGGTGAGGTGCTCGGCGGCCGCCTTGTCGTCCTTGAAGCTGAACACGACCGTGGCGCCGTCGCGGGCCAGCCGTTCCACGATGGCGCGGCCGATGCCTCGTGAGCCGCCGGTCACCAGTGCCGTCTTTCCCTTGAGCGTCATGGCGGGAAAGGTAGGCGAGCAGGCGCGCGCCTGTCTTGAACGAATGCGAACAACTGGGTGGGCGTCAGCCCGGTCATCGCGCGGAACTCGCGGTTGAAGTGGGGCTGGTCGGCGTAGCCGCAGGCGACCGCGGCCTCCAGGCGAGCGGACGGGCTGATCAGGGTGTGCACGGCCCGCTGGAAGCGGGCGATCCTGGCGACCGTCTTGGGCGGCAGCCCGATCCGCTCGCGGAAGCCGAGCTCCAGGTAGCGGGTGCTGACACCGAGCGTGCGGGCCAGCCCCGCGATCGTCGTCGGGCGCTGCAGGCGCCACCAGGCGCGCGTCACCAGGTCGTCGCGGTCAGCGCCGGGATCGAGGGAGGAAGTCAGCTGCTCGTCCAGCAGCGCGAACCGCGCCCGCCAGCCGGGGGCGGCGGCCAGGCGGTCCGACAGCTCGGCGGCCCGCGGGCCGAGCAGGGCGTCGAGCGGGGCGCTGGTGTGCGCGAGCTCGCGCATCGGCATGCCGAACAGCGCCGACACCCCGGCGGGGGACAGGCCGACGGTCACGCCGTGCCGCCAGTCGGCCTGGGCGGATATCTCGGGAACGCTGCGGGGGCCGGTGACGACCGTCCGGCGGCCCGCGAAGTCGATGATCACCGTGGCGGCGTTCAGGGGCAGGACCCTGCGCCGCGGTACGCCGTCGCCGGTGGTGCGGAACCCGGCGTAGCCGATCACGTAGGGGCGCAGGCGCGGCGGCGCCGCGCCGGTGACCGACTCGCACGGCGGCAGCCCCGCCTGCGCCGGCAGGGAGTGCAGGTGCATGACCCCATCCTCGCGGGGCGGCGGGTCAGATCCGGCGGGAGACGCCCTGCCAGTACGGCTCGCGCAGCAGCCGCTTGTACAGCTTGCCGGTCGGGGTGCGCGGCAGCTCCGGCAGGAAGTCGATCGAGCGGGGCACCTTGTAGCCGGCCAGCAGGTCGCGGCAGAAGGTCATCAGCTCGGCGGGCAGGTCGTCGGTGGGCTGCACGCCGTCGGTGAGTTCGACGGCGGCCTTGACCTGTTCGCCGAACTCGTCGTCCGGGATGCCGAACACCGCGACGTCGCGGACGGCCGGATGGGTGATGAGCACGTTCTCGATCTCGGCCGGGTAGATGTTCACGCCACCGCTGATGATCATGTCGATGGTGCGGTCGCAGAGGAACAGGTAGCCGTCCTCGTCGAAGTAGCCGATGTCGCCGGTGGTGAACAGGCCGGCCCGGTGGATGGAGGCGGTCTTGTCCGGGTCGCCCCAGTATTCGACGTCGTCGCCGTTGGTGTAGCGGAACCAGATCTGGCCCTGCCGGCCGGGTTTGACGGGCTCGCCGTCGGAGTCGAGGATGTGGATCTCCGTGGCGGGCTGCGGGCGTCCGACGCTGCCGGGCTTGGCCAGCCACTGCCGTGAGCCGATGATCGTGTTGACGCCCGCTTCCGTGGAGCCGTAGTACTCGTTGACGATCGGGCCCATCCACTCGATGATCTGGCGTTTGACCTCGGGTGAACAGGGGGCGGCGCCGTGCCAGACGGCGACGAGGCTGCCGCCGGAGAAGGACCGCCTGGCGGCGGGGTCCAGGCGCAGCAGGCGGACGAACTGGGTGGGCACGAGGTGCACGTTGGTGATCGCGTGCCGGTCGATCAGCCGCAGCGTCTCGGCGGGGTCGAACGAGCGGCGCATGACGACGGAACTGCCGCCGAGCAGCGCCAGGAAGGAGAACATCCACTGGGCGGAGTGGTAGACGGGGCCGGCCAGCAGCGTGCGGGCCTCGTCGGGCACGGAGAAGGTGGTGGCGAAGTGGCCGGAGGCCAGGCTGAGGGCCTCGACGGGCGTTCCCGTCGTCGGCCGTTTGCGGCTGACGCCCTTCGGCCGGCCGGTGGTGCCGGAGGTGTAGAACATCGGGCCGCCCATCACCTGCTCCTCCGGCTCGCCGTCGGGTGCGGCGGCGAGGAACTGCTCGTAGGAGGTGAAGCCCGGCATGCCGGTGCCGAAGGAGATCAGGATGGGCAGGTCGAGCCCGTCCACGGCCAGGGACGCCTGCGCGGCGAAGGCCGGGTCGGAGAACAGCGCGCGCACGCCGGCGTCGCGCAGGACGTAGCGGAGCTCGTCGGCGGTCCAGTGCCAGTTGACCAGGACGTAGCGCAGGCCGATGTGGCTGGCGGCGGCCATGACCTCGAAGTACTCGCGCCGGTTGGCGGAGTGGACGGCGATGGTGTCGCCGGCGCCGAGGCCGGCCTCGAGCAGCGCGCGGGCCAGGCGGTCGACGCGCGTGTTCAGCTCGCGCCAGGTGGTGACGCCGTCCTCGTCGGTCAGTGCGGGTGCCTCGGGCCGGGTCTCGGCGTACGGGCGCAGCAGTCGGGCCATCCCTGGTCTCCGCTCTCAAGCTCGTCGGGGTGTCATCGTGCGATGCGCAGGGGAAGAGTGCGGGGGCCGCGGACCTGGCCGGGGGCCCAGGTGACGGCGCCGGGGTCGGCGAGGGTGAAGGAGGGGATGCGCTCCAGCCACACCTCCAGCGCCACCCGCAGCTCCATGCGGGCCAGGTGGGAGCCGACGCAGCGGTGGATGCCCAGGCCGAAGGCGGCGTGCCGGTTGACCTCGCGGTCGATGACCACCTCGCCGGCGCGGTCGAACTGCGCGGGGTCGCGGTTGGCGGCGGGGAACGGCAGCAGCACCCAGTCGTCGGCCTTCATGTCCACGCCGTTCCAGTGCATGTCCTGTTTGACCAGGCGGGCCATGGTGACGGGCGCGTAGGCGCGCAGGAACTCCTCCATCGCGGTCGGCAGCAGCTCCGGCTCGGCGACGAGCCGCTCGCGGTCGGCCGGCGTCTTGGCCAGGTGCCACAGGGAGGCGCCGATCGCGCTCCAGGTGGTGTCGATGCCGGCGATGAGCAGCAGGTTGATCGTGCCGAGCACGTGGCCGGGCTCGAGCCGGCGGCCGTGCAGCTCGGCGTCGAGCAGGTGGGTGGTCAGGTCGTCGCGCGGGTGGGCGATGTGGTCGTGGATCTGCTCCAGCAGATACTCCGACAGCCTGGTCAGGCGCCGCAGGCGGACCTCGGCCGGGGCGTTGACGTCCTCCAGGGTGTTCTCGACGAACGCGCCGAACTTCTCGCTGTCCTGCTGCGGGAAGCCGAGCAGGTCGGCGATGACCCGGGTGGGGATCTGCTTGGCGTACTCGCGGGCGGCGTCCACGACGTCGCGGCCGTCGAAGGCGTCGATGAGGGCGTGGCAGTACGCCCTGGTGCCGGGCTCCTGCCGGGCGACGGCGTTCTTGGTGAAGGCGGGCAGCAGCAGCTTGCGGGCGTCGTGGTGGAAGGGCGGGTCGGAGGAGATCGGCGGCGCGCCGCCGGCCGGGGCCAGGTCGGCGGGCGGCCGCATGTTGCTGACGATGATCGCGCGGGAGGTGAAGTGCTCGGTGTCGTAGGCGATGGCCGCGACGTCCTCGTAGCGGGTGGGCAGCCACGCGCCGCCGAACCGGTCGGTGTGGGCGATCGGGCAGCTTCGGCGCAGCTCGTCCTGGATCGGGTACGGGTCGGCCGCCCACTCGGGGTCGACGTGGGAGAAGTCGGTGGCCCAGTCGGTGACGGGATCGGTGACGATCTCGCTCTGGTGGCCGCTGAGGAACCGCTGCCTGCGGGTGCGCTGGAGGTCTTCGCCGAAGCGGTCGTCCACGGTCATGGTGCGGCTCCTTGGGCGCGATCACCGCTGCGCGCCCGGTTGACCGGCATCGCGGGCGGGACGCCCGTGATGCGTTTCCTGCAGGTATCGAAAATCCATTCATTTGAACTGTCAAGGGTGAGCGGACGGGCCTTCCCAGCTCGCAGCCGCCGTGATCTAATCCTTCTAGAATTAGAATCTAGAATTTTCCGAGGTGAGGGCGATGCCGCACCGGATCTATGTCGACGGCGAGTGGGTGCAGCCGAGCGGCGGCGAGGTCATCCCCGTGGTCGATCCCGCCACCGAGGAGGTCATCGCCGAGGTTCCGCGCTGCGACGCCAAGGATGTCGCGCGGGCCGTGGAGGCGGCGGCGGCCGCGCTGCCCGCCTGGTCCGCCCGCCCGGCCGCCGAGCGGGCCGCGCTGTGCGCCGCCGTCGCCGCCGCGCTGGAGGAACGCGCCGAGCGGCTCACGGACACCATCGTCGACGAGCTCGGCATGCCGCGGAGGCTGACGCGGCTCATCCAGGTGGGGGCGCCCATCAGGACGTTCGCCTTGATGCCGGAGGTCGCCGCCGCCGTGGAGTTCGAGGAGCGGCTCGGCGGCTCGGTGGTCTACCGGGACCCGATCGGCGTCGTCGGCGCCATCACCCCGTGGAACTATCCGCTGCACCAGATCGCCGCCAAGCTCGCGCCCGCCCTGACGGCCGGCTGCACGGTGGTGCTCAAGCCGAGCGAGGTCACCCCGCTCAACGCGTTCGCGCTGGCCGAGGTGATGCACGAGGCGGGGTTCCCGCCCGGCGTGTTCAACCTGGTGTGCGGCGTCGGGCCGGAGGCCGGGGAGGCGCTGGCGGCGCACCCGCTGGTCGACATGGTGTCGTTCACCGGCTCCACCCGCGCCGGGCGGCGGGTCGCCGAGCTGGCCGCCGCGACGGTCAAGCGCACCGCGCTGGAGCTGGGCGGCAAGTCGCCGAACGTGCTGCTCGACGACCTGGACGACGCCGCCTTCGAGGATGCCGTGCGCAAGGGCGTGGCGGCGTGCTACCTGAACTCCGGCCAGACCTGCTCGGCGCTGACCAGGCTGCTGGTCCCGCGCGAGCGGCTGGCGGACGCCGAGCGGATCGCGGCCGAGGAGGCGGAGACGTACACGCCGGGCGACCCGCGCGACCCCGCCACCCGGCTGGGGCCGCTGGTGTCGGCCGTGCAGCGCGAACGTGTCCGCGAGCACCTGCGCGCCGCCGCCGAGGACGGCGCCGTCACCCTGACCGGCGGCACCGGCGCGCCGGACGGGCTGGAGCGCGGCTTCTACGTGCGGCCCACCGTGCTGACAGGTGTCGCCCCCGAGTCGCGGATCGCCCAGGAGGAGATCTTCGGACCGGTCCTGGTCGTCCTGCCCTACGCCGGTGAGGACGAGGCGGTCCGGATCGCCAACGGCACCGCGTACGGGCTGGCCGCCGGCGTGCGCGGCGCCGACGCCGAGCGCGCCCACCGGGTGGCGCGGCGCATCAGGGCCGGGCAGATCCGCGTCAACGACGGCGCGCACAACGGCCTGGCGCCCTTCGGCGGGTTCAAGCAGTCGGGGTACGGCCGCGAGTACGGCCGCTTCGGCCTGGAGGAGTTCCTCACCACCACGACCCTCCAGCTCTAGGCCGGGGGCGCGACGCGGGCACGCCTGTCGAGGTCAAGCGACGAGCCGGTGCCGGGCCGGCCAGGTGGTGGTGACCCGCTCGCCGGTCACGTTCTGACATCCGGGAAGGCAGGTGCGCATGGCGCTCGCGAACGGCGACTACGCAACGGAGTTCGAGGGGCGCGCCGCCCTCGTCACCGGCGGCGCGTCCGGGATCGGCCTGGCCGTCGCCCGGCGGCTGGCCGCCGGGGGCGCGGCCGTGGCGGTCGCCGACCTCGACGAGGCGGGGGCCGAGCGGGCCGTCCGCGAGCTGAGCGCCGCCGGGGCGCGGGCGCTCGCGGTGCCGGTCGACGTGAGCGACCCCGCGTCCGTGCGAGCCGCGGTCGAGGCCACGGTGGACGCGCTCGGCGGGCTGCACCTGGCCGTCAACAACGCCGGCGTGGCCGGCGCCGGCGGGCACGTCGGCGACCACGACCTCGCGGACTGGCGGCGGGTGATCGCCACGAACCTGGACGGCGTCTTCTACTGCCTGCATCACGAGCTGCCGGCGATCCTGGCCAGTGGCGGCGGCGCGGTCGTCAACATGTCCTCCGCCCTGGGCGTCAACGGCTTCCCCGGGCAGGCCGCCTACGTCGCGGCCAAGCACGGCGTCGTCGGGCTGACGAAGACGGCGGCGCTGGAGTACGCGCCGCGGGGCGTGCGGATCAACGCGGTCGGGCCGGGCTTCATCGAGACGCCGCTGCTGGACGACGTGGGCCAGGACGCCAGGCAGGTGCTGGCGAGCCTGCACGCCGCCGGGCGGCTCGGCCGCGCCGAGGAGGTGGCGGAGCTGGTGGCGTTCCTGCTGTCGCCGCGAGCGTCGTTCGTCCACGGCGGGTACCACCTCGTCGACGGCGCCTACTCGGCGCGCTAGGAGAGTCATGAGAGCGCTGTGTTACCGCGGCGACGCGGGCGCGCCCGTCGTGACCGCCGTGCCCGACCCGGAGCCGGGCCCGGGGCAGGTGCTGCTCAAGGTCGCCGCGGCCGGGGTCTGCCACTCCGACCTCGCCGTGATGAGCGTGCCCGGCCAGGCGCTGCCCTTCCCGCTGCCGCTGGTCCTCGGCCACGAGGGCGCCGGCACGGTGGCCGCGCTGGGCGCCGGCGTCACGCGCTGGCAGGTGGGCGACGCGGTCGCCGTGTACGGCGCGTGGGGCTGCGGCCTGTGCGCCGCGTGCGCCGAGGGCAGGGAGAACTACTGCCCGCGGGCCGCCGGGCTCGGTATCTTCCCGCCGGGGCTGGGCGCGGCGGGGGCGATCGCCGAGTACCTGCTCGTGGACGACGCCCGCCACCTCGTGCCGCTCGGCGATCTCGACCCGGTGCGGGCCGTGCCGCTCACCGACGCGGGGCTGACGCCGTACCACGCGATCAAACGCGCGCTGCCGAAGCTTCGGCCCGGCGGCGCCGCCGTCGTCATCGGCGTCGGCGGGCTCGGCCACGTCGGCGTGCAGCTGCTGCGCGCCCTGAGCCCCCCCACCGTCGTCGCGCTCGACGTGTGCGAGGACAAGCTGGCGCTGGCCCGCGAGGTCGGCGCCCACGAGACGCTGCTGTCGGACGAGCACGCCGCGGCGGCCGTCCGTGAGCTGACCGGCGGGGTGGGCGCCCGGGCGGTCTTCGACTTCGTCGGCGCGCCCGCGACCGTCGCCCTCGCCGGCGCCGTCGTAGGCATGGACGGCGACATCGTGATCGTGGGGCTGGGCGGCGGGCGGCTGCCCGTCGGGTTCGGCGCGCTCCCGTACGGGACGACGGTCTCCACCACCTACTGGGGCACGCGCGCCGAGCTGATCGAGGTGCTGGACCTCGCCCGGACGGGCGCTGTCGAGGTCCACCTCGAGACCTACACCCTGGAGCAGGCGCCGCAGGCGTACGCGCGGCTGCACGACGGCAAGGTGCGCGGCCGCGCGGTCATCCTGCCCGGCGGCCAACAATCTTGAAACCGGATTCCAGAATCTATGGCGTTCGAGGAGAGGCGTGAACCGCTACCGGGAGGTGACCGCATGACGTGGGCCGCCGAACCCATCACCGGCGGCGACGACGTCATCCGGCGCGCGCTGCTCGACGCCGAACTCCCGTCGCTGCTCGCCGCGCTCGGCGCCGCCACCGGCGATCCGGCGCTGCTGCCGGAGCGGCTGCGGCCGTCCCCGGCGAAGCGACTGCTGCCGCAGGGCGGCTACACGCTGCCGGAACAGGACGAGGCGCGCTCGCTGGCGTTCGCCGCGCTCACCGCCGCCCGCGACGGCCGGCTCCGGCTGCGCCGGGACCCGGTGGACGACGAGGCCACGATGCGCGCCGTGCGGTTCCTGGCCGGCGGCGACGCCGACCGCTACCTGCCGCTGCTGCTCGACGAACTCGCCGCCCCGCACGACCCGGCGGCCCCCCGGTGGCACAAGGACGACCTGGCCCCCGACCGGCCGTTCCACGTCGTCGTCGTGGGAGCGGGCATGTCGGGCCTGCTCGCCGGCCACCGGCTGGGGCAGGCCGGGATCCCGTACACGATCGTGGAGAAGAACGACGACGTCGGCGGCACCTGGCTGGAGAACGGCTACCCCGGCTGCCGCGTCGACGTCAGCAGCCACCTGTACGGCTACTCGTTCGTCGAGCACGACGACTGGCCGTCGTACTTCTCCACCCGCGACGTGCTGCTGGACTACTTCCGGCGCTTCGCCGACGACCGCGGCGTCCGCGAGCACATCCGGTTCGGCACGGAGGTGCTGTCGGCCGGCTTCGACGACGACACTCGCACGTGGAAGGTGCGGGTGCGCACCCCGGACGGCGGCGCCGACGTGCTCACCGCCCACGCCGTCGTCTGTGCGGTGGGCCAGCTCAACCGCCCCCACTACCCGGACATCGACGGCAGGCACGACTTCGCCGGGCCGAGCTTCCACTCGGCGCGCTGGGACCACGACGTCGACCTCACCGGCAGACGCGTCGCCGTGATCGGCACCGGGGCCAGCGCCTTCCAGTTCGTGCCGGAGATCGCCCGCACGGCCGGCAGCCTGGCCGTCTTCCAGCGCACCGCGCCATGGCTCGCGCCGACGCCCCACTACCACGACCCCGTCGCCGACGGCCTGCGCCGGCTGTTCCGGCAGGTGCCCGGTTACGCGCAGTGGTACCGCTTCTGGCTGTTCAACGCCAACGTTGAAGGCGGCCTGCCGAGCGTGCACGTCGACCCCGCCTGGCCCGCCGGCGAACGCGCGGTGTCGGCGGTCAACGACGAACGCCGAGCCCTGCTCACCGCGTACCTGGAGCACCTGTTCGCCGACCGGCCGGACCTGCTGCGCGCCGCCGTCCCCGACTACCCGCCCGGCGCCAAACGCATGCTGCGCGACAACGGCGTGTGGGCCGCGGCGCTCAAACGCGACAACGTCACCCTCGTCACCGACCCGATCCGCCGCATCACCGAGGACGGGATCGTCACCGCGCGGCAGGCCTACGACGCCGACGTCATCGTCTACGCCACCGGATTCTCCGCCTCCGACTTCCTCGTGCCGATGACGGTGACCGGCCGCGGCGGCGCGGACCTGCACAAGCGGTGGAACGGCGACGCCCGCGCCTACCTCGGCATGACCGTGCCGGAATTCCCCAACCTGTTCCTGATGTACGGGCCGAACACCAACATCGTCATCAACGGCAGCATCATCTTCTTCTCCGAGTGCCAGGCGCACTACATCCTGCAGTGCCTGCGCCTGCTGCTGCGCGACGGGCATCGGGCGCTGGAGTGCCGCGAGGACGTGCACGACGCGTACAACGAGCTGGTCGACGCCGCCAACCGGGAACGGGCCTGGGGGGCGTCCACGGTGAACAGCTGGTACAAGAACGCCCACGGCCGGGTCTCGCAGAACTGGCCGTTCACCCTCATGGAGTACTGGGAGAGAACCCGTCTGCCCGACCCGGACGACTACCGCCCGCGGTGACCCCCGCCGCCCGCTTCTGCCATGATCGGGCGGCACGCGCGGAGGGAGTCGTCATGGGAGGTGCTGGTGACCGGGGCCACCGGAGGGATCGGGACGGCGCTGGTCGGCGCGCTCACCGCGGCGGGGCATGAGGTGACCGCCGTCGGGCGCGACGTCGGGCGGCTCGGCGTACGGGGGATCGAGGCCGATCTGGCCGACCCCGGGACGCTGGCCGCCGCGGGGGAGCTGCGGGAGCTGGCCGACTCGCTGCGCGAGGAGGAGGCCGCCCACGGGATCCGCGTCACCACCGTCTATCCCGGGGCGACCGCGACCGACCTGCTGGGCGAGGTCAGGAACGCCTTCGGGAGCCCGTACGATCCCGAGGCGTGCATCCGGCCGCGGACGCTGGCCGAGATGATCGTCTGGGTGCTGAACGCCCCCGCCGACTCCTACCCGTGCGAGCTGTCGGTGCTGCCGTCGCCTCGTTGACGCCCTTCAGGACCAGGCGATCTCACCGGTGCGGCCGACGAAGCGCCCGGAGCCGGCGCCGGGCTGCTCGGTGGCGAGGCCGACGACGGCGTCCGTGCCCTCGGTGACGGTCTGGGGGCCGCTGAACCCGTTGAGAGCGGTCGCCGTGTAGCCGGGATCGGCGGCGTTGACGCGGATGTCCGGCAGCCCCTTGGCGTACTGGGTGGTCAGCATCGTGAGCGCCGCCTTCGAGGCGGTGTAGAGCGGCGCGACCACCGACGACTCGGCCCGCGACGGGTCGTGGGTGTAGGCGAGCGAGCCCATGCCGCTGCTGACGTTGATGATGACCGGATCCGCTGACCGGCGCAGCAGCGGCAGGAACGCCGTGGTCGTCCGCACCACCCCGGCCACGTTGACGTCGAGCACGCCGAGGGCGTCGGCGCCGGTCAGCGCGCCGGGGTCGCCGAACGGGCCGTGGACGCCCGCGTTGTTGACCAGGACGTCGATCCGGCCCTCGTGATCGGCCACGTCCGCGGCCGCGGCCGCGACGGAGGCGTCATCGGTCACGTCGATGTGCACGAAGCGCGCGCCGAGCTCGGCGGCGGCCTTCGCGCCCTGCTCGCGGTCGCGGGCCCCGACCAGCACGGTGTGACCGAGGCCGACGAGGCGGCGGGCGGTCTCACGGCCGAGCCCCTTGTTCGCCCCGGTGATGAAAGTGATCGTCATGTGGCCATGGTCGGATCGGCCGGGGCGTCCGGCCAGGGACGCCTCCACGGTAGGAACAGCAGTACCACCATCGGGGTCGCGTACTGACGGATGATGGATGTCATGATGACGAAACCCGGGGCCGGGCTCGGCGCGATGATCCGTACGTGGCGGGATCGGCTGCCCCCGTCGGCCGTCGCGCTGCCGGTGGGCCGGACCCGCCGGGCGACGGGGCTGCGCCGCGAGGAGCTCGCCGAACTCGCCGGCGTGTCGGTCGACTACATCGTGCGCCTGGAGCAGGGGCGCGCCACGACGCCCTCGGCGCAGGTGGTCGCCTCCCTGGCGCGTGCCCTGCAGCTGACCGTCGCCGAACGTGACCACCTGTACCGGCTGGCCAACCTCGTGCCGCCCGCGGATCGCATGATCTCCGACCACATCCCGCCGGGTGTCCACCGGGTGCTCTCCCGGCTGGGAGACGTCGCGGTCGCCGTGTTCGCGGCGGACTGGCAGCTGATCTGGTGGAACCGCAGCTGGTCCGCGCTGCTGGGCGACCCCTCGTCGGCGCCGCCGCGGCTGCGCAACTTCGCCCGTCACCGGTTCCCGGTGGGCGGCGGCCCCTCCCGCCTCGCGCCGTGGCCGGTGATCGAACCGGACAAGGACGCCGCCGACGTCGCCGTCGTGTCCGACCTGCGCCGCGCCACCGGCCGCTTCCCGCAGGACGCGCGCCTGGCGGCGCTGATCCACGAGCTGAACACCGGCAACGAACGCTTCGCCGAGCTGTGGGCGATGGGCACGGTGGGCGCCCACCGTGAGAACCACAAGACGGTCGAGCACCCCTCGGTGGGACCGGTCTCGCTGGACTGCGACGTGCTGACGGACGGCGACTCCGAGCTCAAGATCGTGATCTTGACTCCGGAACCCGGCAGCGAGCACGAGATCAAGCTGCGCCTCGCCGTGGTCGCCGGCCCGCCGGTCACCACGGGCGGCTGACCGCTCACGGGGCGTCGCGTCCGGGCCGGTCCAGGCCGGCGGCGAGCTCGCCGATCGCCGCGTCGAACCGGCGGCTCAGCGCCGCCATGTCCGCCGCCATGTCCGGCGGCATGTCCGGCGGCATGTCCGGCGGCACGTCCGGGTCGGCGGACTGCCGCAGCCATTCGTCCAGGACCACGCGCAGCGACGTCAGCACGGCGGCCGCGCACACGACCGGATAGATCGAGTCCGGGGACCCGGCGGGCAGGCCGACGCGTTCGGCGATCGCCTCGGCCAGCGCCCTCTCCTGGGCGGCGAGCACGGCCAGCTGCTGGGGCACCAGTGTGGGCGTGGAGCGGATCAGCCGCAGCGCCCGGATGTGGTCGCGGCTGACCGTGTCACCGTCGTTCATGACGACCATCACCGCCTCGCGGAACGCCCGCAGGACGGTCTCCGTGCGCGGCCTGGCCCTGAACTGGGTGATGAGCTCCTGCGCGGCCGACGCCACGGACGCCATGACCGCTTCTTCCTTGCTGGAGAAGTAGTTGAAGAAGGTCCGCAGCGCGATGTCGGCCTCTTCGGCGATCTGCTCGACGGTGACGTTCTCCACGCCGTGGCGCAGCGACAGGCGCAGGGCGGCCTCGCGAAGCGCGGCCCGGGTGGCCTGCTTCTTGCGCTCCCTGCGCCCGGCGACCGGTGCGGCGGCTGGTGTGGACGGGCCGGCCGCCGCGCCGGCCGATGTGGGACGAACCACCCAACCTCCTCCTCCACGCCAGGGTTCCCCATTATGAGGGGGTGCGGGATCAGGCGGCGCTGCCCGGCACCCAGTTCCGCACGGCCGGGGCGTATCCGGCGGGTTTGTCGGCGACCTTCAGACCGGGGTTGATCAACCAGCTCTGGTAGGCGGGCGTGAACATGCGGTAGACCGACGGCGGGGGCGCCGAGCTCGCCTCGTCGAGCTCGGCGCGCAGACCGGCCGGCAGCTCGAAGTCGAGCGCCGCCATGTTCGCGTCGAGCTGCTCCGCGCTGCCGGCCCCCACGATCGCCGAGCCGACGCCCGGCTGGGTGGCGACCCAGTTGAGCGCGACCTGCGCCATGCTCACGCCGAGTTCGGCGGCCACCTTCTCCAGCGTCGCCAGCAGCCGCCAGTCCCGCTCCGTGCGGGCCCCTCCGGACGCGTCGCCGGCCAGCCGGCCCTCCCCGGCCAGGCCCTGGCCGTCGGCGCGGTACTTGCCGGTCAGGAAGCCGCCGGCCAGCGGGCTCCACGCGGTGATGCCGAGCCCCAGACTGCGCCCCATGTCGACGTGTTCGAGCTCGATAGTCCGGTCGACGAGGGAGTAGGGCAGTTGCAGGCCCACCACCGGGACGAGCGAGTCGGCCTCGGCGAAGCTCTGGGCGCGGGCCGCGTACCAGGCGGGCACGTCCGACAGGCCCGCGTAGCGGATCTTCCCGGCCCTGGTGAGGTCGTCGAAGGTCCGCATGACCTCCTCGACGGGCGTGATCCGGTCCCACGTGTGCAGCAGGAACAGGTCGATGTAGTCGGTACGCAGGCGGCGCAGTGACGCCTCCACCGCCCGGATCATGTGCTTGCGCCCGTTGCCTCCGGCGTTAGGATCCGCGGGGTCGACGCTGTTGGTGAACTTGGTCGTCAGCACCACCCGGTCGCGCACGCCGGCCTCGGCGATCAGGTTCCCGAGGATGGTCTCGCTCTCCCCGGCGGTGTAGAAGTCGGCGGTGTCGACGAAGTTGCCGCCCGCTTCGAGGTAGTGGCGGAAGATCGGGCGGGCCTGCTGCTCCGTCTTGCCGTAGGCGGCGTGGAAGCCGCCGGTGCCGAAGTTCATCGTGCCGAGCGCGAGCCGGCTGACGCGCAGCCCGGAACGTCCGAGCAGGTAGTAGTGGTCCACAGGCATGAGGGTGTTGCTCCGTTCGCATTCCGTACCGTGCGGTCCACAGCCTGCGCGGTCAGAAATGGACTGTCAAGTCCAAACTTGTGGTGTCAGGACGACGGGGGGCGGCCGGTCCGCAGGTAGGCGAGGCCCAGGTCGAGGGCGGCTTCCAGGTGCGTGGTGCGGCCGGTGGACAGCTGGATCAGCACGCCGCCCTGGATGCCGGCGAGCAGCGCGGCCGCCGCCTGGCCGGGATCGAGGCCCGGGTCGATCTCGCCCGCGGCCTGCATATGCCGTACGCCGGCGGCGAGCTCGGCCTGCCAGTGGTTCATCAGCTCGGTGACCACGGCCTGGGCGCCGGGCGTGTTCCCGCGCAGCTGCGACATGACGGAGTTGAGCGGGCACTGGCTGCCCTGGGCGCGGTAACGCTCGACGACCCGGTCACGCCACTGCCGCCAGGCGTCCCAGGAGGTGAGGTCGCCGAGCTGGGGCTGCTGGTCCTCCAGCACGCGGTCGGCCTCGAGGCGGGCCACGGCGAGCAGCAGCTCCTCCCGGCCGCCGGGGAAGTAGTGGAAGAGCTGACTCTTGCTCGTCGACGTCCTGGCCAGGATGTCGTCGAGGGTCGTGTCGGCCACACCGTGCTCGCGGATGTGCAGGGCGGCCCCTTCGAGGATGCGCTGCCGCGTCGCGGCTCCCTTGCGTGTCAGCTGACGCATGACAACCCTCCCGACTGGACGTGGCAGTCCAGCCTATGCGGCCGCGGCCGCACCGCCGCGGCGGTCGGGCGGTCACGCGGGCGGGTGAGCGGGACCCGGAGTCATGTCAGCGGCCATGTCAGCGGCCATGTCAGCACGGCGACGGCCCAATGTCAGCGCGGTCGGCGATGGTGAAAGCCATGAACGGTTCAGCGAGTGCGCGGCGGAATGGCCCGCTCGCCGGCGAGGCCGATCACGGCGGCTCCCGCACCCGCCCCGGGCAGCGGTCGGGCACGGTCGGCAGGAACCCCGAACGCGGCCTCCGAGTTGCTGAACCGCCAGTGAACGGGAGGACGACCATGGAACACACCATCGCGACGATGCCGACCACGCGTCAGGCCGGCTGCCCCTTCGACCCGCCGAAGGAGCTGACCCAGGCCCGCGAGCAGAGCCCGATCAGCCGCTTCACCTTCCCGGACGGGCACCAGGGCTGGGTGGTCACCGGCTACGACCTGGTCCGGTCGATCCTGGCCGACCAGCGGTTCAGCTCCCGCAGGGAGCTCATGCGCCACCACCCGTTGATCGACTACGGCGACATCGAGGTGCCCCCGGCGCCGCCCGGCGAGTTCCTGCTCATGGACGAGCCGCAGCACAGCCGCTACCGCAGGCCGCTGGTGGGCAAGTTCACCGTCCGCAGGATGCGGCTGCTCACCGAGCGCGTCGAGCAGATCACCGCCGACCATCTGGACGCCATGGAGCAGGCCGGGCCGCCGGCGGACCTGGTGACCGCGTTCGCCAAGCCCATCCCCGCCATGGTGATCTGTGAGCTGCTGGGGGTGCCGTACGAGGACCGCGCCGTCTTCCAGGAGAACATCGACAAGTTCATGAGCGGCGAGACCAGCGACGAGGAACTGGTCGCCGCCTACACCGCGACCCAGCAGTACCTGGCCGAGCTGGTGGCCGCCAAGCGCGCCAACCCCACCGACGACGTGCTCAGCGACCTCACCGACGGCGATCTCACCGACGAGGAGCTCAAGGGGATGAGCCTGGTCCTGCTGGCGGGCGGGCTCGACACCACCACGAACATGCTGGCGCTCGGCACCTTCGCGCTGCTGCGGAACCCGGCGCAGCTGGCCGCGTTGCGCGCCGAGCCCGCGCTCGCCGACCAGGCCGTGGAGGAGCTGCTGCGGTATCTGACCATCGCCAAGACGGGCCAGCGGGTCGCGCTGGAGGACGTCGAGGTGGGCGGCCAGACCATCAAGGCCGGCACGACGGTCGTCCTGTCGTACAACACCGCCAACCGCGACCCCGAGCGCTTCCCCGACCCGCACGTGCTCGACCTGCGCAGGCGGGCAGGCGGACACGTGGCCTTCGGTCACGGCATCCACCAGTGCCTCGGTCAGCAGCTGGCCCGCGTCGAGATGCGGGTCGCGTTCTCCGCGCTGTTCGGCCGCTTCCCCACGCTGCGCCTGGCCGTGCCGGCCGACGAGGTCGCCCTGCGCCCGGAGACCGCCGACATCTACGGCGTGAAGAGCCTGCCGGTCACCTGGGACGCGTGACCGCGAACGCCGCCCACAAGATCGCCTGCCGGCCCTGACCGAGGCCATGAGCCTGCTGAAGAGGCATGCCCTGCTGGACATGACCTGCAAGATCACCGAAGCCCTCGACGCCGCCTGACCTCCCATCGACGCCGTCGGTACTCCTCTGGGCGGAGCCGTAGCGTCCGCCGGAGATAACCAACATTCGCCTGACCTGCGATGATTCGAGGAAAATGGTGGGATTCGCGGATTGCGTACGGCGGCGGTGACTCAATAACCGCCACGGTTCGGCACAATGACCGATGTGCGAGTTGGATTGCTCGGGCCGTTCGAGGTCCGGAACGGCGATGGGTCCGTGGTCGACGTTCCTGGGATTCGGCTGCGCGCCCTGCTCGCCGCACTCGCCCTCGAACCCGGCCGGATCGTCACGCGGGCGAGGCTGGTCGACTGGATCTGGGGGCAAAGGCCGCCCGCGGACGAGGTGAACGCCCTGCAGGCGTTGGTGTCCCGGCTGCGCAGGGTGTTGCCGGACGGTGTGATCGAGGCGGATTCGGGCGGGTACCGGCTGGCCGTGGCTCCCGATGCCGTGGACGTGTCCCGGTTCGAGCACCTGGTCGGCCAGGCCCGTGCCGCCGAGCCCGCGGCGCGGGCCGATCTGCTGCGCTCGGCCCTGGCGTTGTGGCGCGGCACGGCCATGGCGGACCTCGCACTGCGCGACAGCGACGCGTTCGACGCCGCGGTCGCGCGTCTGGACGACCTCTACGTCGCCGTGCTCGGGGACCGGGTGGACGCGGACATCCGCCTCGGCCGCGGCTCGGAGCTGATCTCGGAGCTGACCGAGCTGGTCGCCGCGTATCCGCTGCGGGAGGGGTTCGTCGCGGCCTTGATGCGGGCGCTCGCCGAGGCCGGCCGGGGGAACGAGGCGCTGACCGTGTACCAGCGGACGCGCGAGCGGCTCGCCGAGGAGCTGGGCGCCGACCCGTCGGCCGAGCTGTCCGCGCTGCACACCGCGCTGCTCCGTGGTGAGCTGGGCGAGCGGGCGGAGAACCGCAGGACCAACCTGCGTGCCGAGCTGACGAGCTTCGTCGGCAAGGACGATGACATCGCCGCGGTCGCCGCCCTCGCCGTCAAGCACCGGCTGGTCACCTTGACGGGGCCGGGCGGCTCCGGCAAGACGAGATTGGCCACGGAGACCGCGCGGACGATGCTCACCGAGCTGCCCGACGGCGCGTGGCTGGTCGAACTCGCCTCGGTGCCGGCCGGCGGTGACCTGGCGCAGGCCGCACTCACCGCGATCGGCCTGCGTGACCAGCCGATGCTCGGCGGCACGCGGGGCGGCGAGCCGATGGACCGGCTCATCGCCGCGATCCGGGAGCGCGCGATCCTGCTGGTCCTGGACAACTGCGAGCACGTGATCGAGGCGGCCGCGGCTTTCGCGGATCGGCTCCTGGGAGAGTGCCGGAGGTTGCGGATCCTGGCCACGAGCAGGGAACCGCTCGGCATCACCGGGGAGGTGCTGTGGCAGGTCGAGCCGCTCGCGCTGCCCGCGGCCGACGCCTCAGAGGCCTCGCCCGCGGTGCGGCTGCTGCGGGACCGCGCGGAGCTGGTGCGCAAGGACATCGGCAACGACGCGCGCACCTTGTCGGCCATGGCGCGGATCTGCCGGGCGCTCGACGGGATGCCGCTGGCGATCGAACTGGCCGCAGCACGGCTGCGCACCATGTCCATCGACCAGCTGGCGCACCGGCTCGATGACCGGTTCCGCCTGCTGACCAGCGGCAGCCGTACGGCGCTGCCCCGGCACAAGACGCTGCGCGCGGTCGTGGACTGGAGCTGGGACCTGCTGACCGAGGCCGAACGCGGCGTGCTGCGGCGGCTGTCGGTGTTCTCCGGCGGGGCGAGCCTGGAAGCGGCCGAACGCGTGTGTGGCGGCGAGGCGTTCGCCGGCGAGCAGGTGCTCGACGTGCTGACCACGTTGATCGAGAAGTCGCTGCTGGTCGCCGACGGCGAGGCCACGCCGCGCTACCGGATGCTCAACACCATCAGGGAGTACGCGGCGCACCGGCTCGCCGAAGCGGGGGAGGACGAGCGGGCGCGCCGGGCGCACCTGGCCTACTTCACCGAGCTGGCCGAGACGGCCGATCCGCACCTGCGCCGGGCCGAGCAGCTGGAATGGCTGTCCGCGCTCGAGGCCGAGCACGACAACCTCAGTGCGGCCCTGCGCGGGGCGATCGCCGAGGGATGGGCCCAGGAGGCGATGCGGCTGGTCGGGGCCCTGGGCTGGTACTGGGTCCTCAGCGGCCGCAAGGCCGAGGGCACCGACCTGAGCGTCGCGGCGGCCTCGCTGCCGGGTGAGGTGTCGGACGAGGTGCGGGCGATGGCGTACACCATCGTGGCGGTCCTGGTGACCTCCTGGCCCGGCCGCGACCAGTATCAGGCGCGGGAGTGGATCGTCGGGGCGCACCGGTTCACCCAGCGCAGCGGATATCGCCACCCGGTGCTCGGGTTCGTCGAGCCGCTGGCACGGATGCTGGAGGGGCCGGGGGAGTTCCTGCCCGCGTTCGAGCCGCTCATCGCCGACGACGATCCGTGGGTGCGCGCGCAGGCCAGGCTCGCCCGCGGCCGGCTGCGGCTCACGCTCGGCCGCGACGAGACGGACGTGGACGCCGACATCGAGCTGGCCCTGGCCGAGTTCCGCACGCTGGGCGACCGGTGGGGGATCTCCATGGCGCTGACCTTCCTGGCCGACCGGCTCGCCATGCGCGGCGAGTTCGCCCGCGCGTGCGCGTACTACGAAGAGGCCCTCACGGCGTTGCCCGGGGTGGGCGCCACCGAGGACGTGGTCAGCGTACGGACGCGGCAGGCCCAGCTGTACTGGCTGCTCGGCGACGAGCGCTCCAGCGCGGCCGCCATGGCGCAGGCGCGGCGGGGCGCGAGCGGGATCACCTGGCCGGACGTGCTCGCCGAGCTGGCGCTTTCTGAGGCGCAGCTGGCGCGCTGGGGCGGCGAGCCGGACGCGGCGCACCAGCACCTGGCCACGGTGCTGGCGATGCTGGGCAACGCCGAGGTGAACGCCGAGCTGAGCGACATGGTCCGCGCCAGGGCCCTGGACCTGTACGGCTACCTCACCGACGATCTCCAGGAGGCGAGCGCGCATCGGGGCGAGGCGCTGCGCGCGGCCGTGGAGACGACGTATCCGCCGCTGATCGCCGAGGTGCTGATCGGGATCGCGGATCTCGCGCTGCGCCGGGGAGAGCACGAGCAGGCCGCCCGGTTGCTCGCGGCGAGCGACGGCGTGCGCGGGACGCAGGACCGTTCGCAGCCGGACTTCTCCCGGATCACGGCGGAGACGCGGAATCACCTCGGCGAAGCCGCGTTCACCGAGGCGACCGGCGACGGACGACGGCGGGATTGGCGCGAGCTGGCCGAGACCACGCTCGCTTCGTGAACGTCGTAGTGCCCGGTCCCATCAGCAACGCACGCCGGATCGTGGTCTTGCCCGGTTGTGTGAGGGATGCCGATTTTGTGAAGGTTGATCTGCGGAGCTGGTGGGGGGTGCTGTGGGGCGGCCGGCTCACCCGGCGGCTCGGCGTCCTGACCCCGCCGGACGCGGCCGCCTCGCGCGGATACCCGGGAGTCAGCGCGCCGGCGTTCTCGCCCGACGGCCGCGTGCTCGCCGTCGCGAGAGGCAGGGAGTCGGTGCAGCTCTGGGACACCGTCGCCCACCGGCCGATCGGATCGGGCCTGCCGACGGCCGGCGACCACATCCTCGCGCTGGCCTTGAGCGCCGACGGGCCGCACCTTGTACGCCTCCGGCCGGCACGTGCCGCCGCAGACGTACACGATCAGCCCGGAGCGCGCCGCCGCCCGCGTCTGTGACCGCGCCGGCGGCGGCCTGTCGCCCGAGGAGTGGGAGACCTACTTCCCGCACCACGACCACCGGCCGACCTGCCCGCCGGTCACGGGTGTACGGCGCGGATCTCCGTGACGGTGAACTCGTCGACGACGTGCCGGTTCTGCACCAGGAACCCGACGACGCCGGCCACCGCCTCCGCGGCCATCGCCGCTCGCACCTGGCCGCTCAGGAGGTAGACGAGCGGCGTGGAGGGCTGGGTGAGGGCGAGACCGCGGTCGTGGCGGTGGATGTCCTGCAGCGCCCTGATCGGGATCGGCCGCGCGGTGGTGAACCACGCCGCGACGTCCCACAACGGCAGGGACGGATCAGGATCGGCGGAGGCGTGGTAGCAGGCGACACAGCCCTGACCGGCGTGCTGGCCGTGCGGGCACGTCCACTGGGCGACGTCGGCCTGCCGGTGGTCGCGCGGGTTCAGGATCGCCGACTCGACGACGCGGCGGCGCGGCGGTCGTGGCGAATCGGGCGGAAAGGGGAAGGAATCGGTGCTGATGATCAAACCCCTTCGCGCCGCGTCACATGCCTGAGCCCAGTCTCGCACGCGCCGGCGCCGGTGGAGCGTTCCGCCGCCCTGCGTTCCCGGCCCTACCCGGCCAGCTGCGGGTACAGGGCCGTGAGGTCGCCGGACAGGGCGGCCTTCACTTGCCGCGAGACGTCGTCGGCCAGGACCTCATGAGCGCCCTGCTCGATGCCGTCGAGCGCGAGCGCGGCGACGTCGTGGGCGTTCGCCTTGGGCGCGTCGACGTCCACGGTCATGTCGGTGTCGACGTAGCCGACGTGCAGCCCGGTGACGGTGATGCCACGCGGGTGCAGTCGCAGCCGCAGGGAGTTGGTCTGCGACCACAGGGCGGCCTTGGAGGCGCTGTAGGAGTTCCCGCTGGCCATCCAGGACAGCACGGAGTGCATGGTGAGGATGTGGCCGCCGCCGTTGCGCTCGATGATCGGCACGAAGGCGCGCGTGACGAGCAGCGGCCCGTAGAAGTTGATCTCGAACTCCTGCCGCACGTCGTCGGTCGTGGGGGCGAGGTAGTCGCCGCGGACCGCCGCGCCGGCGTTGTTGATCAGGATCGTCGTGTCCTGCGCCTGGGCGGCCGCCGCGGCCACGGAGGCGGCGTCGGTGGCCTCCAACGCCACGGGGACGGCGTCGGGGTGCGTCACCGTGCGCGGGTCGCGAGCGGTCGCGTAGACCTTCGCGGCGCCGCGCTCGTAGAGCTGCTCCACCAGTGCTTTCCCGATGCCGCGGCTGCCGCCGGTGACGAACGCCACCGAGCCTTTGATGCTGGTCATGAGACACCTTCCGCTGTGGAAACCGATCGGTTTCCACCTCAGCGTAAACCGATCGGTTTCCACATGGCAAGTGGGGCGGTAACCTGGGGCACATGACGAATACGACGCAGGCGGCTCCGGCCTCGACCCGCGATCGCCTGCTCGACGCCGCGGCGGAGCTCTTCTACCGGGACGGCATCGGCGTGGGCGTCGAGGAGCTGTGCCGCGCGGCAGGGGTGTCCAAGCGCTCGATGTACCAGCTGTTCGGCAGCAAGGACGAGGTGGTCGCGGCGAGCCTGGAGCGCAGGGTGCCCGCCTCGGAGGCGGTCCTGCTGCCGCCCGCCGACGACGACCGGCCGCCGCGCGCCCGGATCCTGCACGTGTTCGAACGCCTGGAGGCGATGGCGGCCGCGGCGGACTACCGGGGGTGCCCGTTCGTGGCGGCGGCCGTCGAGGTCAAGTCGCCCGAGCACCCGGCGAGCCTCGTCGCCCGCCGGGCCAAGGACGCGCTGACCGCGTTCTTCCAGCGAGAGGCCGAACGCGGCGGTGCCCCGGACGCCGTCCTGCTGGCCCGGCAGCTGACCGTCGTGTTCGACGGCTGCAGCGCGCGCGCCGTCGTGCAGGCGCGGCCGCTCGACGGACTCGCCGTCACCACGGCCGCCGCCCTGCTCGACGGCGCCGGCATGCGTGCGTGACCCGCGCTCGCGGCGCCCGCGTCAGGGCCTGACGAGGACCTTCAGCGCGTCACGCCGGTCCATGGCGCGGTAGGCGCCGGGAGTCTCGGCGAGATCCACGGTGGCTCGGAGTCCTCGGTCACCGGGGCCTTGACGAGCGTTCCGTCGGTCAGGGGGATGCGCACCGCCTCCGCCTGGCCGCCGCCGATCCCGCCGCCGATCCCGCCGCCGATCCCGCCGCTGGCCCAGAAACACGCAGGCGGTCTGCAGACCCTCCCGGCAGATTCCACCGGAGCACCGGTAGAGAGCACCGGCTGGTGGGCGCGGACGCCTTGAGCGCACCCAGCACGGCTGCCGGCGACGGGGGATCGGCGGGCCTTGGTACGTCGTGCCTCGACGGGGCGCGGAAGGTGGTACTGGCCAGACCTAGTCAGGGAAGGACCAGCCGGGGTCGCTCGCGCGCATGCCTTCCGGTGTTTCACAGGAGGGACGCCCGGAAGCCAGACACCGGAAGAGGGATCGACGTGAGCGCCATCAGCACCTCGGAGCCGCGACCGTGCACGTACCTGCTGCAGGCCATGGCCGGCGAGCTCGAACTGATCAACCGCTGCGACACCGGCGGGCGGATGAAGGAGAGACCGGATGCCGCGGCGACGCGGCTGGTCCGGGCGATCAACGCCGCGCTCGTCCGCAGCGAGGAGGCCGAGAAACGTGCCCGGTGCCTGCTGGAGGAGCAGTGCCGGCTCGGCGCGGACGCCGCGCACGCGCTGCGTACGCCCGTCGCCGCCCTGCGCGCGGAGCTGGAGGAGGCCGTGCTGAACCCGGCCCACGTCGACCTGGACGAGCTGCTGACCCGTACCCTCAGCGCCGTGGGGCGGCTCCAGGAGGTCATCGAGCAGCTGCAGCTGCTCGCCGGCCCGTCCGTCGCCGTACTGGAAGCGGGCGGGTACGGCGAGCGGCTCCGGCGGTTCGCGCCCAGGTGAGAAGGCCCAGGTGAAGGCAGAGTGAAGGCACAGGTGAAGGCACAGATGAAGGCCCGGGTGGGGCCCATGGCCTCACCTGAGCACATGCGATACTGGCCGCATGAGGCAGCCGGAGGAGCTGCGTGAGTTCCTGCGGTCCCGCAGGGCCAGAGTGACGCCCCGGGACGTGGGCCTCCCATGGCGCGCCGACGGCCGCCGGGTCGCGGGGCTGCGCCGCGAGGAGCTCGCCCTGGCGGCCGGGGTCAGCGTCGACTACTACACGCGGATGGAGCAGGGCCGCGTCGGCAACGTCTCCGACCAGGTGCTGGATGCGGTGGCCAGTGTCCTGCGGCTGACCTCCGAGGAACGGCGCCACCTGCGCGAGCTCGTCAACGGCCGGCGTGAGGCGCCGGCGCGGTCGCCGGGCCCCTCGCCGATCCGGCCGCGGGCCGCGCTGCGGGAGATGCTCGCGATGCTCGACCCCGTGCCCGCGCTGCTGATGACCGAGGTCCTGGACATCGTGGCGATCAACCGGATGGGCACCGTCCTCATGACCGACTTCACCGCCATGCCTCTCTCCGAGCGCAACGAGATCCGCTGGTTGTTCCTCGATCCCCACGCCCGCGAGGTCTTCGCCGACTGGGAGGAGACCGCGATCGAGACCACGGCCTGGCTCCGAGGCGCGCTGGGCCGGGCCGGCGCCAGCACCCGCCCGCGTGAGCTGGTCGAGGAGCTGACCGCCCGGTCCGCCGACTTCGTGCGGTTCTGGGCCGAGCATCGCGTGACGTACTGCACGTACGGGGTCAAGCGCTTCCACCACCCGGAGGTGGGCACGATGGCGCTCCACTGGGAGTCGTTCGCGCCCACCGCCGACCCCGACCTGTATCTCGTGATGTACACCGCTCCGACCGGCTCCCCGTCCGAGGAGAGACTCACGGCGCTGGCGGCGTCGGCCCTGACGCCATGAGCGGGCGGCCTACCGAGGCCGGATGTTGTGGTTGCCGGCGAACAGGTTGCCGGGGTCGTACTCCCGCTTGACCGCCGCCAGCCGCCGGTAGGTCGGCTCCGGATAGACGGCGGCGACGTCCTCCTCGGTGGCGGAGGACAGGAAGTTCGCGTACGCGCCGTCGACGTGAGGCGCGAGTCTGCGCCAGATCCCCTCCAGCGCGGGACCGGCGGCCTCCACGACCGGCGCCGGGCCCACGACGGTGGTCACCACCATCAACTCCGCCCGGCGATACGCGTAGGCGGTGGCCTCCCCGGGAACCCGGGACACCGCGCCGCCGACGCTGCGGACGGAGATGGCCGGCGGCCGCCCCGACGTCCCCACGTCGGCGAGGACCCCGAGAGCCTCCGGCACCGACTCCTCCGCCACGAACGCGCTCCGGGCCAGGAACCGGATGCCGGGCGGCGGGACCATGCCGTCCACCAGCGTGTCCGCATAGGGCCTCAGCGCGACGTCGTCGTCGATCACCGTGCCGAGCCGCCGGATCGGGTCGATCGCCTTGGCCGCGAGCCCCGCGTCGTCGCCGTCGAAGGCCACGCAGATCTCGACCGGCGCTTCGGCCCCTCCGGCGAAGGGATTGGCGAGGTTCGCGAGGGAGGTGAGCTCTTCCGGGGCGGCACGCAGGTGGTCAGCCCACCCCTGGAGCACGGTCGCCGCCTCCGCCGCCGGGAAGGTGATCCTGCCGTGGAAGACGTCCGTCGTCGGGTGCGCCGCGAAGTCGAAAGCGGTCACGATCCCGAAATTTCCACCGCCGCCGCGCAGCGCCCAGAACAGCTCCGGGTTCTCCTCCGCGCTCGCCCGCACGACCTGTCCGCCGGCCGTGACCAGCTCCGCGGCGACCACGTTGTCCAGGGCCAGGCCGTACTTCCTGACCTTCCAGCCGATGCCGCCGGTCAACGTCAGCCCGCCGACGCCGACGCTCCTGGTGTCGCCCGAGGAGATCGCCAGGCCGTGCGGGGCCAGGGCGTCCGCGACCTGGCCCCAGGTGGCGCCGCCGCCGATCCGCACGAGGTGACGCTCCGCGTCGATGATCTCCACGTCGGCGAGCTCGCGGAGGTCGATGACGACGCCGCCGTCGTTGGTGCCGAAGCCGGGAAAGGCGTGGCCGCCGCCGCGTACGGACAGCGGCGACCCCGTGGCGGCGGCGAACCGGACGCCCGCCCGCACGTCCCCGACACTCCTGGGCCGCAGCACATAGGCCGGGCTGCCCGCGGCCAGCACCGAGCGGCCGGCCGCCTCGTACTCCGCCGCGCCCGGTTCGATGATGTCGCCGCCGAAGTCGCGGCGAAGGGTCTCAAACGCTGAACTCATGACGTTCCTCTGTCGTGTGCTCCACTGAACGGACAGAAGACGCCGGCGCCCTGATCGTTGTGACAGCGCCTTCGTGTGACGTGCGCCACAGGGGGCGCTCCGGCGGCGCACCGCCGTCACAAAACGGCGGAGCCCGGAGTCAGATGGGTGACACATCGGAACGTGAAGAGGAGCCACCCATGGCCGGCACGTCGACCGCGCCCGAGGACCGCGGCGGGGACATGAGCCAGGACGACCGACCGGACGCCGCGACCACGGCGTTCCTCACCCACCGCAACCTGCTCTTCACCGTCGCCTACGAGCTGCTCGGCTCGGCCGCCGACGCCGAGGACGTCCTGCAGGAGACCTGGCTGCGGTGGGCGGGCGTCGACCTCGGCGCCGTACGCGACCAGCGCGCCTATCTGGTCCGGATCGCCACCCGGCAGGCACTGAGCCGGCTGCGCGCGCTGGGCCGGCGCAAGGAGTCCTACGTCGGCCCCTGGTTGCCCGAGCCGCTGCTCACCACGCCGGACGTGGCCGAGGACGTGGAGCTGGCCGACAGCGTGTCGATGGCGATGCTGCTGGTGCTGGAGACGCTCCAGCCGACCGAGCGGGCGGTGTTCGTGCTGCGCGAGGTGTTCGACCTGGACTACGACGAGATCGCCGAAGCCGTCGGCAAGAGCACGGTCGCGGTCCGCCAGATCGCCCACCGGGCACGGGCCCACGTCGCCGCGCGCCGGCCGCGCGGGGTGGTGTCCCAGGCCGAATCCCGCGACGCGCTCAGGGCGTTCCAGCGGGCGGTCCGGACGGGCGATCTGCAACGCCTGCTCGACGTCCTCGCGCCGGACGTCGTCCTGCTGACCGACGGCGGTGGGATCAAGCGGGCCGCGCTGGCGCCCGTCGTGGGAGCCGACCGGGTGGTCGCGTGGCTGGACAGGATCCCCGCCATGGTGTCGATGGAGCCTGTGCAGGTCAACGGGCACCCGGCGCTGATCGTCCGGCAGGACGGCGAGATCGAGACCGTCATCGCGGTGCGCGTCGACGACGGCCTGATCACCGGGCTGTACGCCGTGCGCAATCCCGAGAAGTTGTCGCACATGGAGCGGGAGACCGCCCTGCGCCGCTGAACCGGTCCGGGTCACGCCGTGATCGTCATCTCGAACCACACCGTCTTGCGGCCGCATTCCGGGCTCCAGCCGACGTCCCACTGGTCGGTGAGATCGTCGACCAGGTTCAGCCCGCGGCCGCACGCGGCCAGGGAGCCGGACGAACGCGGCGCCAGCGTCGTGTGCGGGCCGCGGTCGGTGATCTCGCCGCGCAGGCCGCCCGGCGTCCGCCCCAGGCTGAAGGTGACGGGCGGCAGGGCGTGGCTGATGGCGTTGGTGACGAGTTCGCTGACGACGAGCGTGGCGTCGTCGATCGTCGGCGGCGTCACGCCCCACGCGGCCAGCGTGGTGCGGGTGAGCCTGCGCGCCAGGGCCACCGACCGGGGTTCCGCCGGAAGGATCCAGCACTGGTCGAGCCGGCAGGGTGTGCACGCCTGGTCTGAGGACATCTCGGTCTCCGAGGACGGTCGGGTACTCACCGGGTGCAACACCGGACGACCGCCGGACACGCGGCTCGACCTGGCTCCTTCGAAACCAGGTCTGGCCAGGACCACCCTCGGGACCGGCACAGGCACGGTCCCCTAAAAATTCCTCCTTTTCATGACATCGACCGGGGCGGTGGGCCAAACACTTGGGCGGCTGGTGCTCCGGAGCGAGGAAGCCGGCGTAAGGCGGCGAACCAGGAAGGGTAGACGAGCCTCTCGGAGGGCGGCGTGCCACGAGGGGGCAGCATGAAGGCGTTCGTGATGAAGGAGATCGGCCGTGTCGGTTTCATGGACAAGCCGGTCCCGCGGCCGGGCCCCCTCGACGCCGTCGTACGCACCACCACCGCCCTGATCTGCACGTCCGACTCCCACACCGTCAAGGGCGGCATCGGGCCCCGCGAGAACCTGACGCTCGGTCACGAGGCGGTCGGCGTGGTGCACGAGACGGGCGCGGAGGTCAAGGGCTTCCGGCCCGGCGACCGCGTGCTCGTCGGCGCCATCACCCCCGACTGGGGCGACCTCGCCTCCCAGAACGGGTACCCGTCGCAGTCGGGCGGGCCGCTCGGCGGCTTCAAGTTCGCCAACATCAAGGACGGCGTCTTCGCCGAGTACTTCCACGTGAACGAGGCCGACGCCAACCTGGCGAAGATTCCCGACGAGGTCCCCGACGAGATGGCGGTCTACTGCGCCGACATGCTCTCGACGGGCTTCATGGGCGCCGAGCACGGCGACATCCCGATCGGCGGGACGGTCGCCGTCCTCGCGCAGGGCCCGGTGGGCCTCATGGCGACCGCCGGCGCCCGGCTGCGCGGCGCCGGCCGGATCATCGGGATCGAGTCGGTCCCGAGCAGGCAGAAGCTCGCCCGTCTCTACGGCGCCGACGAGATCGTCGACTTCACCACCGAGGACGTCGTCGAGCGCGTCCTCGACCTGACGGACGGGCAGGGCGTGGACACCGCCATCGAGGCCCTTGGCGCCGACGCGACCTTCCAGACCGCCATCAAGATCACCAAGCCCGGCGGCACGGTATCCAACACCGGCTACTACGGCGAGGGCGAATTCGTTCGCATCCCGCGCGTCGCGTGGGGAGTCGGCATGGCCGACAAGACGATCAGGACCGGCCTGTGCCCGGGCGGCCGGCTGCGCATGGAGCGGCTGCTGCGCGTCCTTGCGGCCAAGCGGCTCGACCCCACCCCGATGACGACCCACACGTTCCCCTTCGACGAGATGGAACGGGCCTTCGAGGTGTCGGACAAGAAACTCGAGGACGTCGTGAAAGTGCTGATCAGGTTCTGAGAGGCAGGCATGCTCGATCTCGACCCGCCGTTCCGCCCGGTTCGCCGGCCCGACGGCTACCTACCGCTGGAGGACCTCGGCATCATCGGCGACGGCTCGACGGCGGCGCTGGTCGGCCTGGACGGCTCGATCCCGTGGCTGTGCCTGCCCCGCTTCGACGGCGAGCCCCTGCTGTGCGGCCTGCTCGACCACGCCGCGGGCGGGCACTTCACCCTGACCGTCGAGGACCTGCGGGAGGCCAGGCAGCGGTACGAGCCCGACACCGCGGTGCTGGTCACCGAGCTGCGCGGCGCGACCGGCGTGGTCAGGATCACCGACGCGCTGGTCCTGCGGGCGGGCGCCGACCTCACCGACGACGCGGGCGGCGGCCGGTCGGAGCTCGTCCGCTCCGCCGTCGTGGTGAACGGGACCGTACGCCTGCGGGCGGAGCTGGAGCCGCGCGGCGGCGGGCAGTCCCGCCTGCTCGGCAGCGGCCTGGAGGTACGCGCCTTCCGCCATCCCGACCTGCGCCTGCACCTGCGCTCCAACCGTCCGCTGACCGGGCTGCGCTCCGAGCACGACCTGGCGGAGGGCGACCGGCTCGAGCTGGTGCTCTCCTGGGGCCGCATCCACCGCCACCACCGGTTCGACCCCGAGGCGATGTTGCGGGACACCGCCGACGCCTGGCGCCGCTGGATGCGCGCCTGCACCTACGCCGGTCCGCATGACGCGCTGGTCCGGCGATCGGTGATCACGCTGAAGCTGCTGGACGACTGGGCCAACGGCTCCGTGGTCGCGGCCCCCACCTCCTCGCTGCCGGCCCCGATCGGGGGTGTGCGCAACTGGGACTACCGCTACACCTGGATCAGGGACGCCGCCTTCGCCGTGTTCGCTCTGCGCCGCGTCGGCTTCGGCGAAGAGGCCGACGCCTTCCTCGGCTGGGTCCTCGACGCCTTCGAACGCAGCGGTCTGCCGCGCATCATGTACACCCTGAACGGCGACCCCGTACCCGAGGAGGTCCAGGACGGCGAGCTGGAGGGCTACCGGCGCTCGGCTCCGGTGCGGTGGGGCAACGGCGCGGCCGACCAGCGCCAGCACGACGTCTACGGCGAGGTGCTCGACTGCGCCGACCAGTGGCTGCGCCCCGGCCGCGAGCTCCAGCCCACGCTGTGGCACGGGTTGTCGGAGCTCGCCGAGGCGGCCGCGCACACGTGGCGGCAGCCGGACCAGGGCATCTGGGAGATCCGTTGCGAAGGCCGGGTCTTCACCTACTCGGCCGGCATGTGTCAGGTGGCCCTGGACCGGGCGGCGGCCATCGGTGAACGGCTCGGGCTGTCCGGGCCGATCGCGGAGTGGCGCGCCACCGCCGAGAAGTTGCGCGGGCTCATCCTGGAGCAGTCATGGGACGAGCAGGCGCAGTGCCTGAGCGAGCACCTCGACGGCGGCGGCGGTCTCGACGCCAGCCTGCTCGCGCTGCCGCTGCGGAAGGTCATCCCGGCCGACCACCCGCGGATGGCGGCCACCACCGCGGCCATCGCCGAACGCCTGTCCGCCGGTGACGGCCTGCTCTACCGATACCTGCACGATCGCTCGCCCGACGGCCTGCCCGGAGACGAGGGCGCCTTCGTCCTGTGCAGCTTCTGGCTGGTCGACAACCTGATCCTGCAAGGCCGCCTCGAACAGGCCGAGCACCTGTACGACGCGCTGTGCGCCCGCGCCAGCCCGCTGGGCCTCCTGCCGGAGCAGATCCAGCCGTCGACGGGCACGTTCATGGGCAATTTCCCGCAGGCGTTCAGCCACATCGGGATCATCGCGAGCGGTGTCAACCTCGCACGAGCGAAGGCAGGCGGCACGACATGATCAACCGACTCGTCGTCGTCGGCGCCACCGGCGACCTCAACGCCCGCTACCTCCTGCCGGCACTGGCCGCCCTGCGCGCGGGCGGACACCTCGACGACCGGTTCGAGCTGACGTGCGCCGACAGGGGGGAGCGGACCGACGAGGAGTTCCGGCGCTGGGCGGCCGCCCAGCTCGACCGGCACTGCCCGTCCGAGCCGGCCCACGCCAGGAAGGCGATCGCGGACTCCGTCCGCTACCGGCGGGCGGACGCCACCGACCCCGCCGACGTCGCCTCGCTCGTCGCGGGCGACGGGCCCGTCGCCGTCTACCTCGCCCTCCCACCGGGGATCTTCCCCGGCACGGTCACCGCCCTGCACCGGGCGGGCCTGCCGCCGGGCAGCCGGATCGTGCTGGAGAAGCCGTTCGGCGAGGACCTGGACAGCGCGGTGGAGCTGAACCGGCTGCTGGCCGGCGTGGTGCCGGAGCAGGCGGTGTTCCGCGTCGACCACTTCCTGGCCATGACGACCGTCCAGAACGTGCTCGGCTGCCGGCTGGCCAACCGCGTGCTGGAGCCCATCTGGAACAGCGCGCACATCGCCGAGGTGGAGATCGTCTGGAACGAGACGCTCACCCTGGAGGGCCGGGCGGGCTACTACGACGGCGTCGGCGCGCTCAAGGACATGGTGCAGAACCACCTGCTCCAGGTGTTGTGCCTGGTCGCCATGGAGCCACCGCTCAGCCTCGGTGAGCGCGACCTGCGCGACCGGAAGATCGACGTGCTGCGCTCCGTGCGCCCCCTCACGGACGACGACGTCGTACGCCGGACGCGCCGGGCCCGCTATCTGGCCGGCCGGATCGGCGACCGCGTGATCCCCTCCTACGTCGACGAGGACGGCGTGGACGCCCGCCGCCGCACCGAGACGTTCGCCGAGATGGAGCTGGAGCTCGAAAGCTGGCGCTGGTCCGGCACGACGTTCCGGCTCCGCAGCGGCAAGGCGCTCGCGGACGACCGCAAAGAGGTCGCCGTGCGCTTCCGGCCCGTGCCCCACCTGCCGTTCGAGCAGGACTGGGAGGTCACGCCGAACGTGCTGCGCTTCGGGCTCGAACCCGAGAGCATGACCTTGGCCCTGACCGGCACCGGCTCCGGCGGGCGTGCCCTCGCACCGCTCACCCTCACCGCCGCGATGGAGCCGCCCGACCTCCCCCCGTACGGCCGGCTGCTGCTGGACGTGCTCCACGGGAACGCCGCCCTGTCCATCAGGGGCGACGAGGCCGAAGAGGCGTGGCGCGTGCTCGCCCCGGTCATGTCGGCCTGGTCCAGAGACGTCGTCCCGCTGGAGGAGTATCCCGCGGGCCTGCTGTAGCGCGCGCCGACCCGTGGGCGGCCCTCAGGGTTGCGCCCGCTCCGCCCGTCGCCTACGGCTCCTACGCGGTCATGGCCTTTCACCGCCCTCGCAATCGTGGCGGTGCTCGCCGTCCTGTGGGAGCCGTACGTTCCCCTGCACTGACCGGGTTCGGGACCAAAGGCACCGTTCAGGGGGACTTCCTCCTCCGGTGTCGCGGCGCCGCCTTCGGGGAGTGTGGAGGTGACAGTTCCCGCTCGTGAAGGAGATGGGTGATGACCGGTCAGATCGTGGTCGCCGTGGACGGGTCCGCGCCGGCCGCCGCAGCGGTGGAATGGGCGTCCGCCGACGCCCGGAGACGAGGGCTCGATCTGCGGATCGTGCACGTGGGCGAGCCGTGGCCGTACGACGAGAACGCCGAGTACTGCCGTACGACGCTGGAGAACGCCGTGGAGCGGGTGCGTGCGCTCACCGACGGCGTCAAGATCGAGACCGAGCTGCTGGCCGGGAACGTGATCGAGCAGCTCATCGGCGAGTCGGCGCGGGCCGACACGCTGGTGCTGGGCAGTCGCGGGCTCGGCGGGTTCACCGGGATGGTCGTCGGGTCGATCGGCATGGGCGTGGCCGGGCACGCCTCCGGGCCGGTCGTCGTGGTGCGCGCCCCTGCCGAGGTCGTGCACGGCCGGGTCGTGGTGGGCTACGACGGCTCCGAACACTCGCGGGCCGCCATGGAGTACGCCATCGAGCAGGCCCGCGCCCGCCACGCCGAGCTGCGCGTGGTCTCGGCCTGGCAGGCGCCGCTGCCCGCCCCGTACGCGCTCGCCTACGCGCCGCTGATCGAGCAGATCACGGAGGAGGAGAACCGGGAGGCGCACGCCCGGGTCGCCCCGTGGCTGGAGAGCAACCCGGATCTCGTCATCACGCACGAGATGCCGCGGGCGCACCCGGTCGCGGCCCTGATCCAGGCCGCCGAGACGGCCGACCTGGTCGTGGTGGGCTCGCGCGGGCGCGGCGGCTTCGCCTCGGCGGTGCTGGGCTCGGTCAGCCACGGCGTGCTGCACCACGTGACCTGCCCGGTGGCGGTCGTCCGGCCCCGCGACGCGCAGGCGTCCTGAGCCTCGCCCGGATCGGGAGTGGGACGCAGGAGGACGTCATGATCATCGTTGGAGTCGACGGCTCGGTGACCGCGAGGGCAGCGGTGGAGTGGGCGGCGAACGATGCCTTCCGCATGCGGTTGCCGCTGCGGATCGTGCATGCCGTGGACCGCACGCCGTACCAGATCAGTAAATATCCGGAGCGGCCCGATGCGTTGCTGCTCGAAGGGGCGAGGGTCCTGCGCGAGGCGGTGGCGCTCGTCCACGAGCGCCGGCCGACGGTCGAGGTCACGACGCGGCAGGTGGAGGGCACTCCGGCCACGGTGTTGCAGGAGCAGGCGGAGGAGGCCGCCGAGATCGTGGTCGGCAGCCGCGGCCTCGGCGGGTTCGCCGGAATGCTGCTCGGCTCGGTCAGCATCCACGTCGCCGGACACGCCCGCTGCCCCGTCGTGGTGGTGCCCGGCGGGCGCCGGCCGGTGTACGGGGAGGTCGTGGTCGGCGTGGACGACTCGCCGGAATGCGAGCCGGCGCTCGCCTACGCCTTCGAGCAGGCCGCGTTGCGCGGCGCCACGCTCAGGGCGGTGCACGCCTGGCAGCTCATGGTGCCGGCCTTCGCCATGGACGCCCCGTACGACGTGGAGGAGCTCCGCGCCACGCAACACGAGGTCGTCGGCGCCAAACTGGCGGCCGCCCGCGCACGGTACCCGCAGGTGACGGTGGTGGAGAACGACGCCTCGGCGACCCCGGTGGACGCCCTCGTCGAGGCGTCGGGACAGGCGGACCTGCTGGTGGTCGGCTCGCACGGGCGCGGCGCCCTGGGCTCGGTGCTGCTCGGCTCGGTCAGCCGCGGCGTGCTGCACCATGCGCACTGCCCGGTCGCCGTGGTCCGTGCCTGAACGTCACCGGTTCTGATCATCGGAGGGGAGGCGTGGCGGTCGTCTCCGTGAGAGATTGATCGCCATGGAAAGCAGGCACCCCCCGTTGCTGCCCCAGATGCGGCTCGACGAGCTGCTGGCCGAGCTCCAGGTGCGGCTCGACGCCGTGCTGTCGACCCGCGACCGGATCCACGCGTTGCTCGAAGCCGTCGTCTCCATCGGCAGCGACCTCGACCTGGAGACGGTGCTGGGCAGGATCGTGGAGACCGCGACCCGGCTCGTCGACGCCAGTTACGGCGCGCTGGGCGTGGTCGGGCGGGGCCACACCCTGCTGCAGTTCATCCCGGTGGGGCTGAGCGAGGAGGAGATCGCCAGGATCGAGCACTGGCCGCACGGGCTCGGCCTGCTCATCAAGGACGCCCGCCCGCTGCGCCTGGGCCGCATCTCCGACCACGTCGAGTCGTACGGCTTCCCCC
>NZ_POUD01000560.1 GCF_003236395.1 Nonomuraea aridisoli
CCCCCACACCCACGGCCAATCCGGCAACCCAGCGCCCCGGCCCTGCGGCCTCGCCCTCGGCCCGGCCCACGCGAGAACCGGACAAGATCGAACCAGGCCGTCTCGCCTCCGACAAAGGTGCCAAGGCCCGGCCCACCTGGAACAGCGGCGGCCCGCAGGACCCGCCACAGACCACCGGCAAGCCGACAACGTCCAGCACCACGCGGACACTGCCCAAGCCGCCGGCGCCGAACGCCTCACTGTCTCCGTCGTCGCTGGCATTGGGCACAGGCCGCTCGGGGTCGTTCTCGCTGCTGTGCTCAGGTAGCTGCCAGATCACCTCCGGCACTGGTACCGGCGGCATCACCGTCTCCGGCAACCGCGTGACCGTCTCCGCGCCCCGATCCCGGCCCGGCTGCACCGCCACAACCGACTCCGGCATCGCCACCATCTCGTGGACCGGCACCACCACCGGCGACGGCGTCACCACCGCGGGCACCACCACCGGCGGCGGCACGCTGACCCTGACCGTCTCCTGGACGGTCGAGGCCGACAAAGGCACCTGGATGCCCACCGGATCGATCGGCTACGTCGGCAGCAGCGAAGGCTACTGGTCGAACTGCCGCAACGGCTGACCCACCCCTTCTGGACGGGACACCATGAAACGATTTCTCAGCAGCATCACCCGGCGGGAACGACGCTTTGCCGCCGCCGGCACGATTATCGCTTTGATTCTTCTACTGCCGGTCGTGGCCGTCGCCGAGCCCGGCCTGATCCCCGGCGCGGGCCCGGGAGCCGGTCCCCCCTCCAGGTCGGAGACGGCCGTCGATGTCAGCAGCGGCGACTCCTGCCGCAACATGCTCCCCGACGACACCCCCACCTACGTGGTGTGCCGATGGCTGACCCCGCCGCAGGACGCCGCGGAGGTGGCCGCGTTCTGGATGGCCGACGACGGCGCCAACCTCGAAGCCGCCCAGCCGCTGCCGCCCGAGTACATCCGCTGTAACGAGAAGACCGACCTGGCTGAAACGGGCCGGTGCAAAGGCGGCGAGACGACCTGCAAGCAGCAGGCCAGCGGCTGGTACGAGTGCGCCAACCACGCCACCGGCAAGGTCACCTACGAGCAGTACGTCAACGGCGAGAAGGTCGTGCAGACCTCGCCCCCGGCCACGCCATCGGCCACGCTGTCGGCGACGCCCAGCCCGTCGGCCTCCGCCGCGGCGGCCGTTCCCGATGCGGCGAGTCCTCCCGCGCAAGCCGACGCGACCGCGACATCGAGCACCAGCGACGGCGAGGAGACGGCTCTGCCGCCTGACGGCAACCCCACCAGCTCTCTCTTATACACATCT
>NZ_POUD01000561.1 GCF_003236395.1 Nonomuraea aridisoli
GGCGTATGCGCCTGCCCCCGCGCCTGCCCCCGCGCCTGCTCCCGCTCCTGCGCAGCGGCGGGATGCGGTGGGTTCCACGCTCAACGGCACCGTCGGCGGGCTCAGCGGAACGGTCAGGCATCTTCCCGAAACGGTCGAAGCGCTCACCGGCGTACACCTCAGGTAGCGCTCCCGCCTGACCGTCCACGCCCAGGCCGGCGCGGGGAGCCACCTCTTCCGTCGACGGTCTGGGCGGAAGTGTCGGGAAGATCTGGTAGGACAGGTGCCACATCGAATCCCCCTGACACGAGGACCACCCCGTGAGCCACCCCCATGACGACCACGTCGACGAGTACGCCGGGCTGCCCGTGGCGTTCGCTCCCTTCCCCGAGGACGAGAGGCCGCGGCCGCCGGCCGACGCCGTGGCCTGGCGGCTGCGCGCGAGCGAGTGGCAGGACGACGCGCCCGACCACTTCGCCGAGAGCCTCGACTGGTTCTTCGAGCACGTGGAGACCGAGAAGGTCCGGGCCATCGTGGTCGGTGAGTGGGAGGAGTGCTACGAGTCCGACAGCGCGCCGATCATCGCCCGCCTGGTCGCCGAGCGCGACCGGCTTCCCGCGCTGCGCTCGCTCTTCCTCGGCGCGATCGCGCAGGAGGAGGCGGAGATCTCCTGGATCCAGCAGTCCGACATCACCCCGCTGCTGGAGGCGTTCCCGAAGCTGGAGCGGCTGGAGGTGCGCGGCGGCACCGGCCTGGCGCTCCAGCCGGTGCGGCACGAGTCGCTGCGGGTGCTCAGGTTCGAGACGGGCGGCCTGCCCGGCCACGTCGTGCGGGCGGTCGGCGACTGCGACCTGCCGGCCCTGGAGCATCTGGAGCTCTGGCTCGGCGTCGAGGAGTACGGTGGCGACGCCACGATCCCCGACTGCGCCGCCGTCCTGAGCGGCGCGCGACTGCCGAGCCTGCGCCACCTCGGCCTCCAGGACAGCGAGATGCAGGACGACATCGCCGCCGCCGTGGCCTCGGCCCCGGTCGTGGCCCGGCTCGAGTGGCTCGACCTGTCGATGGGCGTGCTCACCGACGTGGGCGCGGAGGCCCTGCTCAGCGGGCAGCCCCTCACTCACCTGCGCACGCTCGACCTCAGCCACCACTACCTGAGCGACGAGATGATGCGCCGGCTGCCCGAGTCGCTGCCCGGGGTGCGCGTCATCCTCGACGACCTGCAGAAGCCGGACGGCGAGTGGCGCTACGTCGCGGTCAGCGAGTGATGGTGCGCTTCGCCGTGGTGGGGGTGCCCGGCGACCGGCGGGTGGCGCTGTTCCGGGAGGCGGTGGTCGCGAGGGGCTTGGCGGAGCCGTACGTGATCTCGTGGCGCGACGTGCTGGCCGGGCGGGAGG
>NZ_POUD01000562.1 GCF_003236395.1 Nonomuraea aridisoli
CTGTCGGGGTTTCTGTCGGGGGCGCGGCGGCGGCCGGGGGAGCCGGGACGGCCGGCGCCGTCGTCTCCGTGCCGGTGGGCTCCGCGGTGGGGCTGTCCGTCGGCTCGGCCGGGTCGGTGGGCTCCACGGTCGGCGGGAGGGTCTCCGTCGGAGTCGGCGCCACGTCCGGCCGGCACGTGACGGTGACCGTCGGGGCCGGCTCGGTGACGGTGACCGTCGGGGCCGGCTCGGTGACGGTGACCGTCGGAGCGGGCTCCGTGACCGTGACCGTCGGGCCGGGCTCCGTGATCGTCACCGTCTCCCGGACCGTCACGGTCGGCAGCGGCGCCATCGCGACCTCCGGCTGCCCGCGCTTCTTGAACGTGCCCCGGCCCAGCCTGGCCGTGGCGTCGCCCTCTCCGTTGATGACGGTGATCTCGGTGTTGGCGGTCGTACAGGCTCCTCTGCGGCACACCCGCTGGTCGACGGAGAAGAAGCCCGCGCCCTCATAGGCGACCGAGACGTTCAGGTAGGAGATGCCGCGTCTCTTGACCACCCGCGTCTCGGCGGTGTAGTCGGCGTTCGTGGGGCTGGCCGTCGGGGTGGGGGTCTCCGTCGGCGTCAGCGTCTCCGTGGGGGAGGGCGAGGCCGTGGGAGAGTCCGGCGTGGTGGGATCGGCGGCTAAGGCCAGCTGAAGAGGGGGAGGATTGCCGGTGAGTCGTAGGGATTCGGTTGCTGACGCCTGCGTGATCGCGGCTCCGCCGGTTCCTGCCAGTGCGACGGTGCCGAGCAGCGCGCCCAGGATGGAGAATCTCATAATCCTGCTCTTGTGGGAGATTTCAGGACACGGGCCATTATTCCGGCTTGTCAAGATCGGTCAAGACTGAGACGTATGGAGAAGCGGTTCTGGTTCCGCCGCGCGGCGAACTTCCTCAATCTCTCGACGCCGCTCGGCCTGCTGCTCGCGGCCGCCGGCGGGGCGACCCTGCGACCCGGCCCCGACGGGCTCGTCCTGGCCTTCGGCTACCGCCACCGCTTCCCGATCGCGGGCGCTTTCACGGTCGGAAACGTGGTGCTGACCAGGCGAGACGCGCTGAGCGAGCGGCTGATCCTGCACGAATCCCGGCACGCCACGCAGTGGGCCTGGTGCGGCGGCCTGCCCATGCTCCCGCTCTATCTGCTGGCGATGCTCGTCTCGGTGGCCGTCTGCGGCCACCAGGCGTCGTACAACGTCTTCGAACGGCTGGCGGGCCTGGACGACGGCGGCTACCCCCGCGAGCCCCTCCGCTGGCGGCGCCCGGGTTGACAGTCCGCAGTAAGGAAGAACTCCCCCGGCGAGCACCAGGGCCCTGCCCCGGGTGGGGGGCAGGGCGGGGGTGAGTCAGGG
>NZ_POUD01000563.1 GCF_003236395.1 Nonomuraea aridisoli
CCGCAGCTCCCCTCCGGAAACGTCGGCCGTCTCTCCGCTCGCCCAACGCCCGAAACCGTCCGGCTCGTTGGGATCCGCCCCGACTCCGCCCGGCTCGGTGCCGGCTCCGCCTGGCTCTCCATGGTCCGGGCGGTCTGGTGCCGAGCGGGCAACGTCCGGCCGGGGGCGGTCGGTCGTGGTGGTCAGGCGGAGGGTGGTGGCCTGGTGGGCGAGGCCGGTGCGCAGGCGGGCGCGTTCGGACTCCAGGTGAGTACGGTGAGCGCGGTGGGCCGCCAGCGCCTCGGCGATCTTCATGGCCTGGTCTCTGACCTGCTCGCGTTCGGCCTCGACACGGTCGAGGGCGGCCGCCAGCGCCGGCTCCCGGTCGGCGACCGCCTGGAGGCGGGCCAGTTCCTGCTCGGCCTGGAGCACCCGCGCTTCGGCGGCCTCGGCGTCGAGCCCCGCCGTGGCGTCGGCCGCGGCCTCGTGCCGGGACTCCAGCGAGGCCAGGGCACGTTCGGCCTGCTCGCGCTGGGAGAGCGCGGCGTCGTATGCGGCCTGGGCGTCGTGTTCGTCGTCGGCCGACGGGGCGCTCGGGGCCGGGGAGGCCGGATGCGGGTGATGCTCGGAGCCGCAGACCGCGCACGGCGAACCGTCGGACAGGTCGCGGGCCAGCTCCGCCGCCATGCCGTCGATGCGGGCCTGCCGCAGGTCGAGCCATCGCTCCCGGAGGGCCTGCGCGTGGTCGACGAGCACCTGGTGCTCGGCCCCGGCCACGTCCAGCTGCGCGGCCAGGGAATCGCGCCGATGGACGGCCTCCAGGAGCGCCCGCGCTGCGTCGAGGTCCGCCGAGGCCGCCGGAACGGCCGCCGCCTCAGCACGTACGTCCGCCAGGGCCGCGCCGGCCTCCGTGATCCTGCCGGGCAGCTCCGCCTCGGCGGCGGCGACCTCGGCCTCGCGCTGCGTCAGCGTCTGGAGCTCACCCACCAGCGCGGCCAACTCACGCTCGACCTCGACCAGATGAACGGCGGCGTCCCGTACGGCCTCCACGGCGGGTATCCGCGCGGCGTCCCCGCGAGCCTCGGCGAGCCTCCCCTCGGCCTCCTCCAAAAGCCCGGGCAGCAGCGCCAGCCGAGCGGCCACGTCCTCATCGGCGGCCACCAGCTCAGCCAGCTCCGCCTCCACCCGGGACAGGTCGCGCCGCACCACCGACAGCCGCGCCTCCTCGGTCAGCAACTCGGACAACCGCGCGATCTCGTCCTGCCGCCCCCGCTCCAACGCGGCCAGCCGCGCCACGACCTCCTCACCACCACCCGCCAGCGGATCACCCGCGACCGCCGACGCCCCACCACGCACAGCCCCCAGCGC
>NZ_POUD01000564.1 GCF_003236395.1 Nonomuraea aridisoli
CGTCTGTCTCGGCGGACTCGCGCTCGGTCGCCAAGCGGTAGACGATTTCGGAGTTGAGGGATCGCCGGGCGGACGTGGCCTGACCGGCCGGCCACGCATGAAGGTCGGCGAAGGGTTGGAGAGTGATGCGCACTTCGCCTGCCATGCCACCGGCTCAGCAGTAACATCACGTAATGACAACACCACGGGAGGTTAATGCCGGGCATGCCCGGTACACCTACCGGCTTCGCGTGTCGTCCACCGCACTCACGCTCCTGCTGGCCGAGTGGGACCGCTGCCGCTGGGTGTGGAACCAGTGCGTCGCCACCTCCCGCGCCGCCCACAAGGCCAGGCAGGAATGCGGGCCGGCTCACCTCGACAAGATGCTGACCGGCTGGCGCGCCGAACACCAGTGGCTGCGAGCAGGCGGCAGCGTCCCGCAGCAGCAGATCATCCGTGACTTCGCCAGGTCCCGCGCCAAAGCGATCGACGACATCAAGGCCCGCCTGCCCATGAAGCGGCGGGCGGGGATGCCCCGCTTCAAGAAGAAGGACCAGGCCGACCCCACGCTGAACTACACCCGGCGCGGATTCCGGCTGAAAGACGGCCGCCTGCACCTGGCCGGAGGCATCGCCGTGACCGTGGTGTGGTCGCGTGAGCCGCCCGCGGACCCGTCCAGTGTCCGCGTCTACCGCGACAGCCTCGGCCGCTGGTACTGCTCGTTCGTCGTCCCCGCCCAGAGCGAACCGCTGCCGCAGACCGGCAAGGTGATCGGAGTGGACTGGGGCGTGAAGGAGACCGCCACCACCACCAGCGACGCCCATGACCTGCCCCACCCCGAGCACGGCAAGAAAGCCGCGCAGCGGCTGAGGCGCTACCAGCGGATGATGGCCCGCCGCAAACCCCGGCCCGGACAGGCCGCATCCAAGGGCTACCGGAAAGCCAGGCGGCAGGCCGCCATGGAGCACAAGAAGGTCGTCCGGCAGCGGCAGGACACCGCCCGCAAGTGGGCGAAGAAGGTCGTGCGTGATCACGATGTGATCGCGGTGGAGGACTTCCGGCCGAAGTTCCTGGCCAAGTCCACCATGGCCCGCAAGGCCGCCGACGCCGCCATCGGAGCCACCAAGGCGGCCCTGATCGAGATGGGCCGCAAGCACGGGCGGGACGTCCGCTTGGTGCATCCGGCGCACACCACCATGGACTGTGCAACGTGCGGAGCGAGAACCAAGCACGCACTTCCTCTTTGCGAACGTACCTACACCTGCATCGCCTGTGGAGCGGTGTCCGGCAGGGACAAGAACTCCGCTCGCGTGATGCTGGTCCGGGCTGGTCTGAACCCGGCTGGT
>NZ_POUD01000565.1 GCF_003236395.1 Nonomuraea aridisoli
GCCCTGTCCGGCACGCCGGGCTCCGGGCCCACGCCTGCCGGGACGTCCGGCTCCGGGCCCGCACTGTCGGGGACGCCCGGCTCGGGGCCTGCCCTGTCCGGCACGCCCGGCTCCGAGTCTCCCCTCTCGGGGACGTCTGCTTCCGGGGCCCCGCTCGCGGGGGCTCCCGCCGCGGCGGCCGGAGGGCCCGGCTCGGCGTCTCACATGCCCGGTTCCTCCGCTTCTCCGCGCTCCGGGAGCGCCGCTCCAGGGGCCCCGGCGTCCGGCCCACCGCAGCCCGGCTCCCAGACGCCCGGCTCGCCGCAGCCCAGCTCCCAGACGCCCGGATCGTCCCAGACGCCCGGGCGGTCCGGTCATCCCGAGGTCACCCGTCCCGTGCAGCGTGACGGCGAGGGCTCGTCCCGGGGCACCGGGCAGTTCCCCGCCGCCGCGCCGGAGGGCCTCCCGCAGCGGCCCGCCGCCGCCCAGAGCGGGTGGTTCCCCGCCCAGGGCGAGTCCGGCTCCGAGCCGCCGGGCGACGGGCTCCCCCAGCGCCCGGCGTTCACCCAGGACGGCAACGCGTCCCGGCCGGGCTCCTTCCAGCCCGCGCGCGACCCGCGCCAGAACGGCTCCCTCCCGTCCCCGCAGGAGGGCCGCCAGACGGGCTCCTTCCCGGCCGTGAACGATCAGCGCCCGTCGAGCTCCTTCACACCCCCGGACAACCAGCGCCAGACCGGTTCCTTCCCGGCGGCCCAGGACCCCCGCCAGAGCGGGCCCTTCCCGGCCGCCCAGGATCCCCGCCAGACCGGCTCCTTCCCCGCCGCCCAGGACGCCCGCCAGAGCGGATCCCTCCCAGCGGCGCAGGACCCCCGCCAGACCGGGTCCTTTCCGGCCGCCCAGGATCCGCGCCAGAGCGGGCCCTTCCCGGCCGCGCAGGCGGAGGGCGGCTCAGGGCAGCGGCAGACCGGCTCCTTCCCCGCGCAACAGCAGGGCGGCGGGCCGCGGCAGGGGTTCGCGGGCGAGGGCCTGCCCCAGCGCCCCGCCACCGGCCAATCCGGCACGGGCCAATCCAGCACAGGGCAATCCAGCACAGGGCAATCCAGCACAGGGCAATCCAGCACAGGGCAACCCGGCACAGGGCAATCCGGCACCGGCCAGTCCGGTCCGGGCGGCGGGCCGGCCGAACGCCTCCCGCAGCGTCCCACCGGCCCGCAACGCCAGGGCGCGGGGCCGGGTGGGCCAGGCGGCCAGGGGTCCGGCGGGCCCGGCACCGGGTCCATCCCGCGCATCCCGTCCGGCGACCCCGCCAAGGGAGTGCCCGCCTACGCC
>NZ_POUD01000566.1 GCF_003236395.1 Nonomuraea aridisoli
TCCGGGGGGTTCTCGCGTGGGGTGTCCCGGCAGGCGGGGGTGCTGCCGGTGCGGCGGTCGGGGCCGTTCGCCGCGGCGGGGGCCGTGAGCGCCGTCACCGACCACCTCGTGCCGCACGGCAGCCGCAGCGGTGAGGACAGCGCTCTGCTGTACGAGGTCTCGCCCGACAGCGTGACCGTCCGGGTGTCCACCCGCCGGCCGGCGGCGAACCTGACCGTCAGCCGTACCGGGCGGGTGTCGGCCGTGGTCACCCTGACCTGTGCGCCGATCCCGTGACCCGCCGCCGCTTCGACGATCGCCACCCGGGTGACCTGCGGCGGGCAGGTCACCCGGGCCCGGGCGCTGTCGGCACGGCCGCCGGCGGTCACCCGTACCGACAGCAGGGAGCCGCACGGGCGGGACCTGAGGGGGAAGGCGAAGCGCTCGGTGTAGGACCTGCGTCCGGACAGGGTGACGTCGCGCGTCCCGGCCGGCCTGTCGCCGACCGCGAACCACGCCCGTACCGGGATCTCGCCGGTGCCGCTCGTGGTCACCCGGACCGTGGCGGTGGGCGCGGTGGCGGCGGTCCGCCTCCCCGTCTCGGGGAGGGCCAGGCGGACGTCCAGGCCCGTCACCCGCGTCGGGCACGGCGGCACGGCCAGTGAGGCCCGCGCCGGGCCGCCGGGGGAGGCGGGAGCGGTCGTGACGGTCAGCGTGACCGTCCTGCCGCACGCGCGCTCACCCATCGCCCAGGTCAGGGTGCGGGTGTAGCGGGTGGAGCCGCTCAGCGGCACGCGCTGGGTGCGCCCGGCCGTTCCGGCCGCCCTCCAGGTCGCGGTGGCGACGACGGGGCCGGCGCCGCTGGTGCGGAGCGCGACCGTGGCGGAGGCGAGGCCGCGGCCGTTCACGCGGATCGCCCCGACGTCCGCCGCGAGCACCGACGTGCCGGACGGCGGCTCCTCCCCGGCAGGCGGGTCCCCGCCGGGATTCCCCGGTTGGCCGGGACCGGGCTCCGCGGGATCCCCCTGGTCGCCGGGACCGGGGTTGCCGGGCTCCCCAGGACCGGGCTGGTCCCCCGGCTCACCGGGACGTGGGTTCCCAGGTTGGCCCGGGTCGGGGTCTCCCGGTTCGTCCGGGTCGGGGTCGCGGGGGTTGCCCGGGTTTCCGGGGTCTGGGTCTCCCGGGTCTGGGTCTCCCGGGTCCGGGTCTGCCGGGTCCGGGTCTGCCGGTCGGTCCGGGTCGCCGGGGTTCCCTGGTTCGCCGGGGTCCGGGTTCGCCGGGTCCACGGAGTCCGGGTC
>NZ_POUD01000567.1 GCF_003236395.1 Nonomuraea aridisoli
CTAGTGGGCTGACCACGAACGTTCACCGGTTTTGATCATGCGGCTTCGTCGCGGGGACGGCCCCAACGATGCTGGCGTTCGCTGCGGATGCGGGCGCGTTCACGGCGTTGAGCGGCCAGCACATCGGGGTGGCGGGCATTGGCGTTGCGCCAGCGCAGGTAAGCCTGTAGCTCGCGGGCCAGGACGACATGGTTGGGATGGTCCGAGCCGGAGATCACGAAAGTGCGCAGCGGACCGAACTGTGGCTCGATCGGGTTGGCCCAAGAGGCGTAGGTCGGGGTGAAGCACAGCTCGACCTTGTTCCTGGCCGCCCAGGCTCGGATGGCCGGTGTCTTGTTGGCAGACAGGTTGTCCAAGATGACGTAGATGGGGGCGCCGTCGGGACGGGCGGTGCGGATCGACTTCAGCGCGGTCAGGGTGTTGGCGCCGCTCTTACCGCGCCGGGTGACGCCCCACAGAGTGTCGTCGCCGAGGGAGTAGCAGCCGTGGAAGTAGCGCACGCCGTGTGTGCGGCGGTAGGTCGCCGGGAGCCGGCCCGGCTTGCCGCGCACGGCCCATCCGGCGCCTTGACAGGGGCGGATGGATAACGGGCCGAACTGATCGAAGGCGAAGCACCGGTTGGGGAATCGGCTGGTGACCTCCTCGATCCGGTCCAGCTTGGCATCGAAGTCCGGATCGTTGGAGGTCTTCCAGGTGCGGGTGCGCTGGAAGGTTATGCCGTACCGGTGCAGTAGCCGGCGGAGGTGCTCGCGTCCGATGATGACGGCGCGGTCGCTGTGGCGGGCCAGATGGTCGGCGAGTTTGCGCAGGCTCCAGTGGGTGAAGGGGCGCCCCAGCCGGGTCGGGCGCGTCTTGGCCGTCTGGATGATGAACGCGATGTCGGCATCACTGATCAGGCGGGGACGGCCTCCCGCCCACTGAGGGTCCAGCGCGGCCAGCCCTCGCTCGTTGAAGGCGTGGATCACATCGCGCACGGTGTCTTCATGCGCCGCGACCAGCCGCGCGATCGCCGGAGCAGGCGTCCCCGACGCTGACGCCATGATGATCACCGCCCGGCGTACCCGGATCGAGTCATGCCTGCCCCGGCGCACGATCTGCTGCAACCGGCGTCCTTCGTCTTCGCTCAGCCGCCGTGCTCTGACCGGCTCTGCCATCCACGCACCTCACCCTCGACGACGACACATGCCTATCGAGGGTGACCGATCAGCCCGCCTTCACGCATCTTCAACCGATGCCTCAATCGACCCGGTGAACGTTCGTGGTCACCCCACTAG
>NZ_POUD01000568.1 GCF_003236395.1 Nonomuraea aridisoli
TGGTCCATGAACTGCGACAGCTGCGAGGTGCCGAAGAACTCCTTGATCGACGCCACGACCGGGCGGATGTTGATCAGGGTCTGCGGCGTGATCGCCTCGACGTCCTGCGTCGTCATGCGCTCGCGCACGACGCGCTCCATGCGGGCCAGACCCAGGCGGACCTGGTTCTGGATCAGCTCGCCGACGCTGCGCAGGCGGCGGTTGCCGAAGTGGTCGATGTCGTCCACCTCGACGATGACCTCGCCGTTGGCGCCCGGCATCGACTCCTCGCCGGCGTGCAGGCGCACGATGTACTCGATCGTGGCGACGATGTCGTCCTCGGTCAGCGTGCCCTGCGTGATCTCGGCGTCGACCCCGAGCTTCTTGTTGATCTTGTAGCGGCCCACCTTCGCCAGGTCGTACCGCTTGGGGTTGAAGTACAGGTTCTCCAGCAGGGTCTGCGCCGACTCCTTGGTCGGCGGCTCACCCGGCCGCAGCTTGCGGTAGATGTCGAGCAGCGCGTCGTCCTGGCCGGCCGTGTGGTCCTTCTCCAGGGTGGCCCGCATCGACTCGTACTGACCGAAACGCTCGAGAATCTGGTCGTTGGTCCATCCCAGTGCCTTGAGAAGCACGGTGACGGCCTGCTTGCGCTTACGGTCGATACGCACACCGACGCTGTCGCGCTTGTCGATCTCGAACTCCAGCCAGGCACCCCGCGACGGGATGACCTTGCAGCCGTACAGATCCTTGTCCGACGTCTTGTCGACCGTGCGCTCGAAGTACACGCCCGGCGAACGGACCAGCTGCGAAACGACGACACGCTCGGTGCCGTTGATGATGAACGTGCCCTTCGGCGTCATGAGCGGGAAGTCGCCCATGAACACCGTCTGGCTCTTGATCTCACCGGTGGTGTTATTGATGAACTCCGCCGTCACGAACATCGGGGCGGAGAAGGTCATGTCCTTGTCTTTGCACTCATCGACTGAGTACTTGGGCGGCTCGAAGCGGTGGTCGCGGAACGACAAGGACATGGTCCCCGAGAAGTCCTCGATCGGACTGATCTCTTCGAAGATCTCTTCGAGGCCCGACTGGGTCGGGACGTCCTTGCGCCCGGCCTGGCGAGCCGCCTCTACCCGGGCCTTCCACTTCTCGTTTCCGAGCAGCCAGTCGAAAGACTCGGTCTGCAGGGCAAGAAGGTCAGGAACTTCGAGAGGCTCCTGGATGCGCGCGAAAGAGACGCGACGGGGACCAGCGGGTACGGCGGAGGCGTTGCGCGAGGCTGCCAACAG
>NZ_POUD01000569.1 GCF_003236395.1 Nonomuraea aridisoli
CCCCGACACCGTCGGACCCGCCCGCGTCGGAGCCGGCGGAGCCGTCCACCACCCCCAGTGAGACGCCGGCCAGCACACACCGCGCCGCGCCGGGCTCGCCGATCACGCACAACGAGTTCGACGACTGGCGTTTCTCCATGGGAACGGTCAAGTTCAACGCCAACAAAGTGGGCGGCTGGACGTACGACTCGTGCGACCCGGTGGACGGGCGCGGCGTCCTGGCCAAGAACAAGTGCCAGCGCGCCATCCAGCTCGCCTACTCCGCGTACGGCGGGCACCTCAAGGCGGTCCAGATCGCGATGTCCTTCCCCACCGACCAGGCGGCGAAGACCGCCGCCGATCGGCTGTCGAAGCTGAACTCGGACGCCGTCCGGTGGCGCGTGGACAAAACGCTCGACACGTACGCGTACGGCAAGATCCTGACGGGGGCGTCGAAGAAGTACCTGGTCATCACGATCGTCACCGCCGACAAGTCAGCCCGTGCGGCGGCCACCAACTTCCACTCCTACCTACAGGCCGACCACGCCGGCTACTTCCTGTCCCGCGACCTGACCATCACCAGCTGACCCTGGAGGCCCGACTCCCGACCACCTGAGACCCGGAGCGCGACGGTCAGTCGATGCTGAAGCTTCCCTCGAAGGGCGCGCTCCGGACCCCGCCGAACAGGGCGCCCGCCTCGCACCGGCCCGCCCCGCCCAGCAGGCTCGTGTCGAACGCGCCCCGGAACCGCCGCCCCTCGAACACGCCTTCCCGCACCACACCCCACATCGTGACCCGGTTGGCCGTGGTGTCCTCGATGGCGACGTCCGCCGTGCTCGTCGGCTTGGCCTTTCCCAGCTGCCACTGGAGGGTGGCGGTGCCCGTACCGCGTGCGAAGTCGCGATCCACGCACGCGAGGTCCACGCCCTCGAACTCGGCGCTGAACCGAACGGCCGTGATGCCGAGCGCGCTGTGGTCGATGCAGTCCTGCTGGGTGCCGCGATAGGTGACGTGCTGCGACTGCACGGTCATCTGCACACCGGGCAGGAAGTGCGCGTTCCCCGCGGCCCGGCACGAGATTTCGGTGGCGGCGTACGCCGGGGAGGGAGCGGCGAGGAACGGCAGAGCGACGAGAACGGGCAGTGCCCGGACGACAGCAGACAAGAATCTGCTCCTTTCAAGACCAGGAGAAGCCCCGGCCTCCCGTGAACGAAGGGTTTCCCGGTCACCGGACGCTACGGCCTGGCTCTTATACACATCTCCGAGCCCACGAGACTAGCGCT
>NZ_POUD01000056.1 GCF_003236395.1 Nonomuraea aridisoli
CTGGCCCAGCTCCTGCCCGCCCGGCGAGTCCGCACCAAAGACCGCATCGTCAAACGCGCGATCTCCAAATACAACGCCCGCGGACCCGCCATCGACCGGACCACCTACAAAGCCACCATCAGCATCAACATGATCCCGGCCAGCCCTTGACGCCGCTACCCCAGCCATAACTGAACGGCGTTGCCTCTAGCCGCCGCTTCCCGGGCATGGGCCCACTACTCTGTGGTACTGTGTACCGGTACTAAGTAGCACCGAGTACCGGGGAGCGGAAGTGGACCGGCGATGGACGACCTGACGGAGATGCTGAAGGGCACGCTCGAGGGCTGCGTGCTGGAGATCATCGGCAGTGAGGAGACCTACGGGTACGCCATCACGCGTCGGCTGAACGAGCTCGGCTTCGCCGACGTCGTCGAGGGGACGGTCTACACCATCCTGCTGCGGCTGGAGAGGAACGGGCTCGTCCAGGTGACGAAACGACCGTCCGGGGTGGGCCCGCCGCGCAAGTTCTACGCGCTCAACGACGCGGGCCGCAAAGAGCTCGCGACGTTCTGGGCGAAATGGGAGTACATCACTTCACGGATCGACAAGCTCAAGGAGGGCAGGAGATGAAGTTCTGGGAGACCATGACGGGCAGCGATCTCACCAGGGAATGGAAGGCGTTCGAAGCCCGGGCCCAGGCATTGCCCGCCGACCATCGGGCGGCGTGGGAAGAGATCAAAGGTCATCTTTTTGCCTACGGCGACTTCACGGGCCGAAACCTGATGCCGATTCTCGACGGCGCTCTGGGGCTGCTCGAGGAGACGGCGGCCGACGGGCAGAGCATCCACGAGGTGCTGGGTGACGACATCGAGGGCTTCTGCGCGGCGCTGGCCGGCGGAGAAGGGGCCCGCAGCTATCGCGATCGGTGGCGCGAGCAGTTGAACAGGAACGTCGCAAGGAAATTGGGCCGGCTAGGAGGCTGACGTGGGCATCCAGGACATCATCGAGGGCAAGAGGCAGTGGCGGGCGCACATGGCGCGGGTCAAGGCGCTCCCGCCGGACTACCAGATCGTCTACAAGGAGATCCAGAAGTACTTCTTCAAGGTCGGACCGATCGACCTGCTCGACGGGTCCCTGCTCTCCGGGATCCTCGATTTCTTCGAGGAGGGCGTCGCGGCCGGCAAGGGAGTCCTCGAACTCATCGGCGAGGACGTCGCCGCCTTCTGCGACGACCTGATCAAGGACTCGCCCACCTACGCGGAGATCTACCAGGAGTCCATCAGCGGGAAGCCCGGCACGGCTGAGAAGTAACACCTGTCGGCCCAAGGCACCGGCGGGCGGCTTGGCCACCAGCATGCCGTTCGCGCGCCCTAGGCTTGCCCGCGTGGAGATCCACCCCCGGACGCCCGCCGACCTCGACGCCTGTGTGGAGGCCCTCGCCGCCGTCCACGCCGCCGACCGCTACCCCGTGGACTGGCCGGCCGACCCCGCCCGCTGGCTCACCCCGGACGGCGTGATCGGAGCCTGGATCGCGGTCGAGGACGGCGCGGTGCTCGGCCATGTCGCCCTCACCCGCGACATGGAGGTCACCCGCCTGTACGTCGCCCCCGCCGCCCGAGGGCGCGGCCTGGCCGCCCGCCTCCTCGGCACCGTGCGTTCCGCCGCCCGCGGCCCGGTGCGGCTGGAGGTCTCCGCCGAGGGCAGGGCCGCCATCGCCCTCTACGAACGGTCGGGCTGGCGCCGCACCGCCACCACCCGCGCCACCTGGCGCGACACCACCGGCGAACCCGCCGTCCTGCACCATTACGTCAGCCCACCGGCCCAGGAGGACAACGAGAACTCGTTTCTGTAAACGCGCGGCGCCTCTCCCGCGCGCGGTGGTGGGCGACCGGGGCGCCCACCACCGTACGGCCTTGTCTACCTGCCGGCCGCCGCCTCCACGGGCAGCAGCCGCTTGGCGGCGAACTTCAGGCGATCCTCGACGTATTCCGGCGTCAGCCGGCCGTTCAGCCAGGCGACGACGCTGCTGCTCCACAACGACTCCAGCATGTGCAGCACGCGGTGTTCGGCCGGGGTGGTGCGGTGCTCCGGGCCCCAGGCCGCCAGCGCCATGAGGTCGGCCAGGGCGACGAAGTCGTCATCGCTGATCAGGGGCGAGCCGCCGCCGGGCTGCTCGTCCAGCGGCTTCGGGATGTGGTACGCGCTGAGCGCCGCGTGCGCGAACCCGCGGTTGTACTGCATCGCCCGGAACGCGCGGTGCAGGACCTCAGCGGCCCGTCCTTCGGGGGTGCGCCGCCGGGGCGGGCGCTGCAGGATGTCCTCGCGCATGAGGGCCCGCGGCTCAGCGGTCGGCCGGCTGCTACGACGAGGGCGGCCGGGCGTCCAGGTGTCGCCGGATGGCGGCCATGACGGCCTGGGGGGAGGCCGTGCGGGGGAAGGCCGCGACGATGACCTGCTCGCCGTGCTCCTGGGGTTGTTCGAGGTGGCGGAAGGTGGCGATGACGTAGCCGAGGGCGTGGTCGAGCGGCCCGGACGGGTCATAGGTGCCGCCGGCGCGCAACCAGCCGCGCAGCACCTGGTTGTGCGCGGCCACCACGGAGGCCGCCATGAGCTCGGCGCGCAGGCCGGCGTCGGGGGAGTCGTCCAGCCACTCGCCCACGAACTCCCGGAACAACCGCTGGTAGCGCGCCACGCTGGCGATCTCCCTGTCGCGCAGCGCCGGCACCCGCCGGACCAGGCGGTAGCGGCGCAGCGACACCTCGGCGTCGTCGACGTAGTGCGCCAGCACGATGCGCACGGCGTCGGTGATGGCGACGATCGCGGTGTCGGCGGTGGAGGCGCGCAGCCGGGCGTCGATCCTGGCCAGCAGCGCGTCGTGGTCGGGGAAGATCGCGTCTTCCTTGGAGCGGTAGTAGCGGAAGAACGTGCTGCGGCTGACGCCTGCCCGGGCCGCGATGTCGTCGACCGTGGTCTCGTCGTAGCCGTTCTCGTCGAACAGCGTCACGGCGGCTTCGGCGAGGCGCCGGCTGATGGGCGGTTTCGGCACGTGGTCATTCTCCAGGAAACGAGGACTGTTCACAGCGGACGATACTGAGTACCGTATCTCTGAAACTCAGTCCTATTCGGTGGTGACGATGGCAGCGCAGGGCACCGCGGGCAGTCTGGCCCGTCTCAAGGAACGCCTCGACGAAGCCGTTCACGTGGGAGAGGCCCGCGCGGCGGCCAAGCAACACGCCAAGGGCGGGCTTACTGCCCGCGAACGCATCGAACGGCTGCTCGACCCCGGCTCGTTCGTCGAGCTGGACGCCCTGGCCAAGGGCTCGCTCGGCTACGGCGACGGCGTGGTCACCGGCTACGGCACGGTGGACGGCCGCCAGGTGTGCGTGTTCTCGCAGGACTTCACCGTCGCCGGGGGCTCGCTGGGCGAGGTGTACGGGCAGAAGATCTGCAAGGTCATGGACCTCGCCATGCGCAACGGATGCCCGATCATCGGCATCAACGAGGGCGCCGGCGCCCGCATCCAGGAGGGCGTGGTCTCGCTCGGCCTGTACGGCGAGATCTTCCGCCGCAACATCCGCGCCTCCGGGGTGATCCCGCAGATCTCCCTCATCATGGGCGCCTGCGCCGGCGGTCACGTCTACTCGCCGGCGCTCACCGACTTCACGATCATGGTGGACGAAAGGTCCCACATGTTCGTGACGGGCCCCGACGTGATCAGGACGGTCACCGGCGAGGACGTCACGTTCGAGGACCTCGGCGGCGGCCGGGTGCACAACAGCCGCAGCGGCGTGGCCCACTACCTGGCGAGCGACGAGGACGACGCGCTCGACTACACGCGGGCGCTGCTGGCGTACCTGCCGGACAACAACCTCGACGAGCCGGCGCACCCGGAGTTCGAGGCGGACCTGTCGCTCTCGGCCGAGGACCTGGCGCTGGACGCGCTGGTGCCGGACTCGCCGAACCAGCCGTACGACATGCACGAGGTGATCGCCGCGCTGCTGGACGACGGCGACTTCCTCGAGGTGCAGGCGCTGTTCGCGCCGAACATCGTGGTCGGCTTCGGCCGGGTCGAGGGCCGCCCGGTCGGCGTGGTCGCCAACCAGCCGATGCGCCTGGCCGGGACGCTCGACATCGACGCCTCCGAGAAGGCCGCCCGGTTCGTCCGCACCTGCGATGCCTTCAGCATCCCGGTGCTCACGCTGGTGGACGTGCCCGGCTTCCTGCCCGGCACCGACCAGGAGTGGAACGGCATCATCCGGCGCGGCGCCAAACTCCTGTACGCCTACGGCGAGGCCACCGTCCCGCTCGTCACCGTCATCACCCGCAAGGCCTACGGCGGCGCGTACGACGTGATGGGCTCCAAGCACCTGGGCGCGGACGTCAACCTGGCCTGGTCCACCGCGCAGATCGCGGTCATGGGCGCCCAGGGCGCCGTCAACATCCTGCACCGCAGGCGCCTGGCCGCCGCCGACGACCCGGACGCGCTGCGGGCCGAGCTGGTCCGCGAGTACGAGGACACCCTGGCCACGCCGTACCTGGCGGCCGAGCGCGGCTACGTGGACGCGGTGATCCGGCCGAGCGAGACCCGCCGCGAGGTCACCCGGGCGCTGCGCCTGCTGCGCGGCAAGCGCGACGCCCTGCCGCCGAAGAAGCACGGGAACATCCCGCTGTGAACGTGACCAAGGGCGACCCGTCGCCGGAGGAGCTCGCCGCCCTCGTCATCGCCTTTCTCACGGTACGGGCGCAACCCGCGCCGCGGCCCGGCCGCGTCCGGCGGACGTTGCGCCGTCCGCTGGTCAGAGGCCCCCGCGGCTGGCGGGAGTCGAGATGGAATCTTGGAGGACACCTGTGAGCCTGCGCAAGGTGCTGGTCGCCAACCGCGGTGAGATCGCCGTCCGCGTCATCCGGGCCTGCCGGGACGCCGGCGTCGGCTGCGTGGCCGTCTACGCCGACCCCGACCGCGACGCCCTGCACGCACGCCTGGCGGACGAGGCGTACGCGCTGGGCGGGGCGACGCCGGGGGAGACGTACCTGGCGATCGAGAAGATCATCGAGGTGGCGGAGCGGTCCGGCGCCGACGCGGTGCACCCCGGCTACGGGTTCCTGGCCGAGAACGCCGCCTTCGCCCAGGCCGTCATCGACACCGGGCTCGTCTGGATCGGGCCGCCGCCTTCGGCGATCACCGCGCTCGGGGACAAGGTCCAGGCCCGGCACATCGCCCAGAAGGTGGGCGCCCCCCTGGTCGCCGGCACCCCGGACCCCGTGTCAGGGGTGGGGGAGGTGGTGGCGTTCGCGGAGGAGCACGGGCTGCCGATCGCGATCAAGGCGGCCTACGGCGGCGGCGGGCGCGGGCTGAAGGTGGCCCGCACCCTGGAGGAGATCCCCGACCTGTACGAGAGCGCCGTACGCGAGGCCGTGGCCGCCTTCGGGCGGGGCGAGTGCTTCGTGGAGCGTTACCTCGACCGGCCGCGCCACGTGGAGACCCAGTGCCTGGCCGACGCGTACGGCGACGTGGTCGTGGTGTCCACCCGCGACTGCTCGCTCCAGCGCCGCCACCAGAAGCTCGTCGAGGAGGCGCCGGCGCCGTTCCTCACGCCCGAGCAGGAGGCGCTGCTGCGCGACAGCTCCAAGGCCATCCTGCGGGAGGCCGGGTACGTCGGGGCGGGGACGTGCGAGTTCCTGGTCGGGCAGGACGGCACGATCTCGTTCCTGGAGGTCAACACGCGCCTGCAGGTCGAGCACCCGGTCAGCGAGGAGGTCACGGGCATCGACCTGGTGCGGGAGATGTTCCGCGTCGCGGCGGGGGAGCGGCTCGGCTACGACGACCCGCCGTCTCGCGGGCACTCCATCGAGTTCCGGATCAACGCCGAGGACCCCGGCCGGGGCTTCCTGCCCGCTCCCGGCACCATCACCGGGTGGCGCGCGCCCTCGGGGCCCGGGGTCCGCCTCGACAGCGGTTACGAACAGGGCGAGACCGTTCCGGGAGCCTTCGACTCGCTGGTCGCCAAGCTGATCGTCACCGGCGCCACCCGCGCGCAGGCGCTGCAACGTGCCCGGCGGGCGCTGGCCGAGTTCGAGATCGACGGCATGCCGACCGCGCTGCCGTTCCACCGGGCCGTCGTGACCGACCCGGCCTTCACCGCCGAGCCGTTCACCGTGCACACGCGCTGGATCGAGACCGAGTTCGACAACCGGATCACGCCGTACGCGGGGCCGGTCGCGGCCGAGGAGCAGGGCCCGCGGGAGCGGGTCACGGTGGAGGTGGCGGGCAAGCGCCTGGAGGTCGTCCTGCCCGCCGGGCTCGCCGGGGGCGCGCCCGCCGCCGGCGCGCGGAGGCCCGTTGCGCGCAGCGCGCCGCGGCGGGCCGGGGCGGCTCCCGCGGCGGGAGGCGACGCCCTGGTCAGTCCCATGCAGGGCACGATCGTCAAGGTCGTGGCCGCGGACGGCGACCACGTGAAGACCGGCGACACCGTCGTCGTGCTGGAGGCGATGAAGATGGAGCAGCCGCTCACCGCCCACAAGGACGGCACCGTGGTCGGCATGTCCGCCGAGACGGGCGCCACGGTGGCGGCCGGCGCGGTGATCTGCGAGATCAAGGATTCGGCCTGACCGCCGACACCGGAAGGGCTCCGGACGTGGTGTCACCACATCCGGAGCCTGGATGAGCGGTTACGGCTCTACGGGAGCCGTCAGGACTTGCCGGCCGCCAGGGCGGCGCGGGCCGCCTCCACCTTCAGGGCGTCCCGCTCCGGGTTCGCCAGCAGGGCGAAGAGCGCGCCGCCGATGAGCACGATGACGCCCGCCAGCATGAACACGCTGGTGTAGCCGTCGGCGGCCGGAGCGCCCGACGCCTCGGCGGTGTCCAGGACCACGCCCGCGATGACCGGCCCCGACACCCCCAGCAGGCCGCTGATCGCCAGACCGATCGACAGGACGCTCGTGCGCTGCGCCGGCGGCGCGATCTGCGCCAGCGCCGGGTTGGCGACCGCGTACGTGCTGGTGGCCAAGCCGTAGCCGAGCATCAGCAGCGCCATGGGGACGGCCACCCCGGAGGCGAGAGGCAGGGTCATCAGGCAGAGGCCGCCCGCGGCCGCCAGCCCGCCGCCGATGAGGGTGCGGACGACGCGCGCCGGCGCGCCGTTCTTGAGCGCCTTGTCACCCAACGCGCCGTAGGCGAACAGGAAGATGACCGAGGTGATGCTCGGCACCCCGAACAACGACCCGGCCGTCACGGCCGAGAAGCCGAGCCCGGCCTCGAAGTACGACGGAAGCCAGGTCATGACGATCGACACGAGCATGCCGACGGAGGCGAAGATCGCCAGGTAGCCGACGAAGGTGCCCGTCAGCAGGATCGAACGCAGGGGAGCCCGCTTGCCGGCCGTCGGGTCCTCGGGGACCTCGGGGCTCTTGGCGGCCGGGGTCACCTGGTCGGAGTACGGGCCGGTTCTGCCGATGAAGGCCCAGCCGAGGCACCAGATGAAGCCCATGATCGCCACGCTGAGGAAGCCGGACTGCCAGCCGAACGCGGCGATGACCAGGACGATGACCGGGGCGAAGATCAGCTTGCCGAACGACGCCCCCGTGGTGAGCAGTGCGGCGGGCAGTCCGCGGCGCTCGTTCGGCCACCACGAGTACGCCATCGAGTGCATCACCGAGTTGGCGGGAGCGTCCGCCGCGCCGAGCATGAGCCGGGTCACCATGAGCAGACCGGCCGAGGCGGCGAAGAAGATGGGCAGCTGCAGCAGCGACCACACCAGGACGAGCGTGAAGAGCGTGCCCTTGAGCGGCAGCCGGTCGGCCACGGCCGCGAAGAGCAGCGCCACGAGCGGGCCGAGCAGGCTGGCGGCGGTGCTGATGGTGCCGAACTGGGCGGCCGTCAGCCCGAGGTCGGCCATCACGTCCTGGGCGACCAGCCCCAGGATGGCCTTGTCCAGATAGGCGACGAGGGTGGAGGCGAGCAGCATGAGCGTGATGGCCCAGGCCATGACCTTGGACGGCGCCGGAGGTCCGGCCGCCCCCTCGGTGCTCGATGTTGCCGGTTCGCTCTGCGGTGGGACACGCTCGCTGACCATGGTGGGGGGCTCCTTGAACATCCGTGGCCGACTGCGCGCCCGGCGGTGGCCGGACGGCATGAGTGACGTCGGGGTAGGGCTGATCGGCTCCGCGGCGGCGGCCCGGAGCATGGCGAGGAGAACGGGGGCACGCCGGCCCGGCCGCGCGTGCCTTCCGTGCGGCTGATCCGGGCATGGCGGGTGGAGGGCGCGGCGAAGCGGCGCCCTGCGTGACGGTGATCAGAGGGGGGCCGGGACGCGTCCCCGGGGCCGTGGCGGGCGTGAGGGCGGAGCCGACGTGTTCGACTGGCCGTGGCCCGCCGCCCGATCAGGTCGGGCCGTGAATCAGGAGCCCTTCGCCGGAGGCTCCATGGGGTGATGCGGGTGCGCCGCGCGGGGGGTGACGGGGCATGCGCTTCCTCCAGACCTGCCGGCGTGCGGCGGCCGCCCCGGAGGGCCGCGGCCGGTGTCGGACGTCGGCTGGATGCCGGGGTTGAGCTGGGGATTTATTTGGACGCAATGAGTCTGTAAATAGAAGCTAAGTCGGTGCTCCGACCGGTGTCAAGGGTGCGGCGGGCCCGTGCTCGCCGGTTTACAGACCGTCTTTTGGCTGGTTGGAGTGGGGCAGTATTCCCGGCCTCGCGGGCGGGGAGTGCGCCTCCGTCCCGGCCCCTTCGCCTCATGGGTATTCCCCCGCGGCGAGTTCTCGGTGAACATCGGAGAGGAGGGGGAGGACCAGCCTGTTCCGGACCACCATGGCCGACACGGTCGGACACGACCGAGTCATAATGATCAGGGCTGCACGTCGCCCCGGCCGATCACCTTCCACAGAACGGAGTGCGGTGGCGTCGCCCTTATCCCCCAGACGATCGAACATCGCCATCGGCGCACTGGCCTTCTGCGGCATGGTCGTCGCCGTGATGTTCACCCTGATGGTGCCGATCATCCCCGAGCTGCCCCGGTTGTTGTCCGCTCCGGCCGAGGACGCGTCCTGGGCCATCACCGCCACGCTGCTGTCCTCAGCGGTGTTCACGCCGGTCAGCGGGCGGCTCGGCGACATGTACGGCAAGCGCCGCATGATCCTGATCAGTCTGTCGCTGATGGTCGCCGGGTCGGCGATCTGCGTCGTCTCCAGCTCGCTGCCGCTCGTGGTGCTGGGCCGGGCGCTGCAGGGCTGCGCCGTCGGCGTCATCCCGCTGGGCATCAGCATCATGCGCGACCTGCTGCCGGCCGAACGGCTCGGCTCGGCCATGGCGCTGATGAGCGCCACCATGGGCGCCGGCGGCGCGGCCGGCCTCCCGCTGGGCGCCCTGGTCGCTCAGTACGCCGACTGGCACATGCTCTTCCTGGTGTCGGCCGGCATGGGCGTGGTCGGCCTGGCCCTGACCCTCACCGTCGTGCCGGACTCGCGGGTGCGGGCCGGGGGACGGTTCGACATCCTCGGCGCGGCCGGGTTGTCGGCCGGCCTGGTGTGCTTCCTGCTGCCCATCAGCAAGGGCAGCGGCTGGGGCTGGACGAGCCCGCTCACCCTCGGCCTGTTCGCCGCCTCGGCGGTGATCCTCCTCGTCTGGGGCTTCGTCCAGCTGAGGATCGCCGATCCGCTCGTCGACCTGCGGACGACCGCCCGATCCCAGGTGCTGATCACGAACCTGACGTCCATCGCGTTCGGGTTCTCCATGTTCGGGATGAGCCTGGTGTTCCCGCTGGTGCTGCAGGCCCCGGCGGACACCGGCTACGGGCTGGGGCTGTCCCTGTTCGAGGCGGGGCTCTGCATGGCCGTGGGCGGCGCGCTGATGATCGTCCTTTCGCCCGTGTCGGCCCGCATCACCGGCGCCTACGGGCCCAAGGTGACCCTCATGATCGGCGCTCTGCTCATGCTCGCCGGCTACGGCAGCGCGCTGTTCCTGATGGACGAGATCTGGCACGTCGTCCTGGCCGCGACGATCGTCTCCTCCGGAGCCGGTCTCGGCTACGCCGCCATGCCCGCCTCCATCATGGGCGCGGTGCCCACCTCGGAGACTGCCGCGGCCAACGGCATCAACGCCCTCATGCGCGCCATCGGCACGTCCACGGCCAGCGCGGTGATCAGTGCCGTCCTCGCCGCCGCGACCGTCCAGCGGGGCGCCTCCGCGCTGCCGTCCCAGAACGGGCTCCAGCTGGCGCTGATCATCACGGCCGCCTCGGCGACGGCCGCCATGATCATCGCCGCTGTCCTGCCGGGTCGTCGTCGCCCGAAGCCCGCCCGCCTCCGTCCCGGCGACCGGACCGAGGCCGTTCGCGATCTGTCGCGGTGACGGGCGAGGAGAAGAGGAACGTCTCCCGCCCGTCCTGACGGCGTCGACGCGGCGCGCTCGTCCTTTCGGACCGTGGTCTTCGCCCGGGTGGTCACACGAGGCGGCCGCTCCACGACGCCGCCGCCATCTTGTAGATCGCCGCCGTTTCGCCGTCGAAGTACGGCGAGAGGCTGGTGTCATAGCGCTGGTCGCCATCGGTGTCGGCGACGCTGATGGTGATGCCGCTCAGGTAACCCATACCGTCCTGGTAGCGCAGAATCCACGACGATCCGAGGGCGCCTTCGCCGGTGAACGGAGAGCCGACGGCGACGAGCTCTTCGGCCGCCAGGCTCGGGACCGCCACGGGGGCCGTCTTGCCACGGGACGACTCGAGGACATCACCGGTGTACGGCCGCTTGCCGTCGGGGTGGGCGCCGGCCGGGTAACCGAAGACGTCGACCGAGCCGCCGAGCGACTGGCTCCAGGCCAAGCCCAAGGCGTTGACCTGGTCACCGAGCCTCCCGGCATCGCTCAGCCCGCCCTCGGGGGTGGCGACGACGCCGTTGTAGACGGTGGCGAAGGCGTAGTCCCGATCGAAGTCCCGGTAGACGCCGAAGTCGTAGTGGGTGAAGGCCCGGTGCCCGACGTAGAGCCCGGAGGGCATCGTGCCGTCGGAGTAGCCGGGGACGAACACCCACCTGTCCAGCGTGGTGCTTCTCGCGAGGTCGTGCACGCAGTGTCCCGCGGTGGCGACCAGGTTGCGGTACTGCGACTGGACGGCGGTGCCCGTGCACCAGTGTGGCTGCCCGTCGGCGGTGACGAAGAACACCTTGCCGGCGGCGGTCGGCGTCTTGCCGCCCGCGCCCGGCAGTGGCGCGATGGAGCCCGGCTTGGTGTCGTCCGGCGTGCCGGAGGTGGGGTGGACCTCACCGATGATCGAGGTCTGGACGTCGTACGGAGTGGCGTTCCGCAGGTTGACGCCGCCGTCCGCGAGCCAATAAGCGGCGACCTCCTGAGCGGCGGCCGTGGTGGCGGCCAGCGGGTCCGTCGCCACGGCGGCGGCCGAGGCCGGAGCGGCCAGGAAACCGGAGGCCAGCACGCCGATGGCGAGCACGCTTAACATGCGCTTCATTTCGTTCTCCCCGTGTCTTCCCGCGAGTTCGGGCAGGCGATGGCACCTTCGGGGCCAACGCCGAAACAGTGATCATGCTATTCCGCGATCTTGCTTCGGTCCACTGTTTTTAGAACGTACGATCGAATCATCCGGATCGCGGTGCTGTGGGCACCCGACCGAGTTCACCATGGACGCCGTGGCCCGCCGGGCGCGCGTGGGCAAGGCCGCCACGTACAACCGCTGGGAGAGCAAGGACCAACTGATCGCCGACGCCCTGACCGGCTGGCTGGCTGGCGAAGAGCCTGCCGCCCAGCCGTACGGGTCCTCTGCGGAAGAACCTGCTCGACATGGCCACCGACATCCTCGACAGCTACCTGGAGCCCCGGGGACTGGTCTACCTCAGGGCCCAGGTCGAGGCCAGGGTCTATCCGGAGCTGTTCGGGCAGGCGCTGGAGGAGTTCCAGCGCGAGCGCATCAGGCGGGGCCGCGCCATCGTGCTCGCCGCCATCGAGCGGGGCGAGCTCCCGGGCGGCACGTCCCCCGCACTCGTCCTGGACGCACTCGCCGGCATCCTCACCAACCACTTCCTCTCGACGCCGACCAGCCGGATCCCCACCCTCCTGGAACACAAGACCAAGTTCGTCGAGGAGACGGTGGACTTCGTTGTTCGCCGTCGGCTACCGAGCCGCCGGCCCAACTCCCTGACACCGACCTCCTCACGGGCGCGCCGGCGAACGGTCGACGCATCCGCACCTCGTCGTCCCGGCGCGACTGGCAGCGCCGGGCCGAGGTCAGCCGTGGGCGGGATGCGGCGGCGTCCCGCAGCGGAGGACACCGCCACTGCGCCGGCCTGCTAGGAGGCGGCGGGGTGGTGGTCGGTGAGGCGGTCGAGGGCGGCGGCGCTGGCCTCGTCGGCGGGGAGGTAGACGACCAGCCGCTGCTCGTCGGGGTCGGGCAGCTCCAGACTCTCGTACGCCAGCCGCAGCTTGCCGACCTCCGGATGCGCCCACCGCTCGACGCCGGTGCGCGCGGGCAGTGCGGCCGAGCCCTCGAACCGGTCGCGGAAGCGGTCGCCGGCGATGATCATCAGCTCCTCGCCGAGCCGCGCCGCGTGCGGGTCGCCGAGCGCAGCCGCGGCCCGCAGCGCGGCGGCCCGCTCGCCGGCGACCGCGTCCCAGTCCGGGTGGGCGTCGTGCGCCCGCGGGTCGGTGAACGCGTACCGGACCAGGTTGGGCGGCTCGGCCTCCAGCAGCCCGGTCGGCCCGGCGAGCCGCCCGAACCCGGCCGTCCACGCGAGCAGGTCGCCGGGCTGATTGACGACCAGCGCCGGCGCGGGCTCGAGCCGGTCCAGCAGCGCCTGCACGGTCGGGCGCACGGTCCGGGCCCGTGCCATGACGGCTCCTTCGCACACGCCGCCGCCGGTCGCCTTCGCCAGCCGGTGCAGGTGGATCCGCTCGTCACGGGACAGACCCAGCGTCTCCGCGAGCGCGGCGAGCACCTGGGGGGACGGGCTGCGGTCGCGCCCCTGCTCCAGCCGGGTGAGGTAATCCACGCTGACACCGGCGAGCGTGGCCAGCTCGGCCCGGCGCAGCCCGGGTGTGCGGCGCCGGTTCCCGGCCGGGAGCCCGACCGAAGCCGGCGGGACCGCCTCCCTGCGCGCGCGTAAGAACGCGCCGAGCTCTGTCTTCGCCATCACCCGCGATGGTACTCAGCGGAAGCCTGGCCCTGCCAGGGCTGGGGAAACCGCAGCCTGGCCCGGACGCCCCCAGTGCCGGGACGCTAACGTCAGCCTGATCATTTTGGCCAGCACCCGCCTCGGGCGCCGTGTGGAGGACGTGGCCCGGTGGGTCGCCGAGACCGCCGGCCGGCACCCTGCCGTCAAGGCCGTCAAGACGGGGAAGGCCGGCCTCGAATTCGTCGACCCTCAAGTACGACAGCACCATTCCCGCCGCGCCGGCCGGGATCGTCGGCCACGGGGTCTACGGCGGCGCCCGCGCCGCCGAACAACGAGATCAAAGTCGCCGACGTACATGGCCAAGTCGCGATCAACCCGTACGCCGACTTCGTCTGCACCTGAGGGATTCCCACGCGGGCGCCGGCCCCCGGCCCGCGCCGACTGGATCCACGGGTCCACCACACCGAGTCCATGACCAAACCAGCCGCGTCCCCGACGCACCCGCCATCCCCCATGAGAAAGGACCCAGGATGAAAGTAGAGGTATACACCGATATCGCGTGCCCGTGGTGCCGCCTCGGCACGCATCAGTTCCACCGCGCGGTGGCGGCGGCCGGTGCGGAACCGGACGTCGAACTCATCCACCGCCCGTACCAGCTCTTCCCGGCGCGCCCGAGGAGCCCCGGCCGCGGAGGGACATGGCGGCCGAGATGTTCGGCCCGGAACAAGCGGAGCCGATGCTCGCGGAGGTGACACGGGTGGGGGCCGGCGAAGGGATCGAGTTCCGATTCGACCGTGCGCCGGCGGTCAACACCTTCACCGCGCACCGGCTGCTGTGGCTCGCCCTGCGCGAGTACGGCGCCGAGGCGCAGGCCGCGCTGGCCACCGCCCTCTTCGACGCGTACTTCCGCGACGGCGTGAACATCGCCGACCACACCCGACTCACCGAACCGGCCGAGCGGGCCGGCTTGGACGGCGACCGGGCGCGGCACCTTCTCGGCTCCGAGGAGGGCAGCACCGAAGTGCGTGAGCAAGTGGCCGCAGCACGCCGGGAGGGCGTCACCACCGTGCCGCGATTCGTCTTCGACAACGGCGAGCTGGTCGTCGGCGTGACCAGCACCGACACCCTCCGCACCACGCATCAAAAAGCCGCCGGCCGGTAAGCCGCCGTTCCGCTGGGCAGCTGATGGGTCGCGAACGGGCCTCCTACAAGAGGCGATCGGAGAGCCGAACAGGATCGGCGACGGACGCCGAGCGAGTCACGCGACCAGTGAGCGGATCGCGGTGGCCGCGGCACCGCGTGCCCAGTCCTCAAAGGTGTGGGGCCTTACGATCATGCGGCACCGCCCGGCCGTGCCGAACGCGTGCTCAGCGAACGCCGCGAGCAGACGCTCCTCGAACAGGTCGAAGTTGGAGACCGCTTCTCCACCGATGATGACGACTTCCGGACCAACAAGGTTGACGAGGCTGGCGATCGCCGTGCCGATCACGGTGGCAGCCTCGTTGAACGCGGCGGTGGCCGCCGGATCCCCGGCATGGGCGAGCGCGACGACATCCTCGACCGTGAGCGGGCGGCCGTGCGCGGCGGATACGGTCGCGACGATCGCGGCGGTTGCGGCCACCGCCTCGACACAGCCACGTCGTCCGCACGCGCAGATCTTGTCGGGAGAGGTCAAGGGCAGATGGCCGATCTCACCGGCGACTCCGTAGGCGCCCTCGACGACCTCTCCGTTCAGGTGCAGGCCGGAGCCGATGCCGCGTCCGATCGTGACCATGGCGAACGACGCGGTACCGAGTCCGACACCGAACCAGTGCTCGCCGATCGTGAGTGCGCGCACGTCGTTCTCGACTACCACGAGTTGCCCGAGGCGTGAGGCGAGTTCCGTCCCGAGGTGGACGTCGGTCCAGCCCATGTGGGTGGATTCGCGTACGACACCCGTGCTCGTGTCGACATCTCCAGAGACCGAGACACCGATGGAGGCCAGCCGGTTCCCGAGACCGTCGAGCTCATCCTCCAGCGAGCGAACCAGGTCGACGATCGCATCGATGACAGCGGCCGGCTCATTCGACGACAGCGACGGCTGCTGCGAGGCGATGACCCGGGTGGTGAGGTCGCAGGCGACACCGACCAGCTCGTCCGGGTTCACCTTGATGCCGATCGCGATGAGCGCATCAGGCACGACTGCGACGGGACTGGCCGGTCGCCCGGGCAGGCCATGGCGACGCGAGTCGAGCGTGTCATCGATCAGGCCCGCCGCAACGAGCGGAGTGACCGCTTTCGTCACGGCCGCCTGCGACAGACCCGTGAATCGCGCGACATCGGCGCGGCTGATGGGGCTGCGAGTCAGAATCGTGGCGAATACGCGCGTTGCGGCATCCGAAGAGGAGCGCAGTAGCGATACGCGCGAACTCGCCTCGTTGTTCATCATTGGCCCTTCTCTTCGACGTGGAGATGCTCGCCGCACAGCAGATGCGTCATTATGCCTGCCGCCGATGCGCTCCATGTCGGCGCCGGTGTTCTGGGTGAGTGTCATCAGCGCTTCCTGCTCACGGTAGTCAGGGTCGGGGCGGAAGCGCCGATGACGGCTCCATCCCGACCCCCAGGACTACTTCGCGAGAATGGCCTCCGACTTCTGCGCCATTTCCGGGAAGACGTCGTTGTCGCGCTCACCGGAGAAGTACGCCTCGAACAGCGGCTGGATCGTGTCCGTGATCTCCTGGCCGTTGGCCGTCGGCGGGGCGGGCCACAGCTCGCCGCTGTTCAGGGCGTCCACGAAGGAGGAGATGTCGAGGCCCTCCTTCTTCTGCGCATCCACCGTCACCTGCAGCGAGGCGCCGATCGAGGGCAGGAACGTGGCGTCCGCCCCGGCGACCGACTGGCAGGCCTCCGAGCCCATGTAGGTGACCCACTTCCACGTCTCGTCGACGTGCTTGGTGCCCACGAAGATGTTGTTGGCGTTGGAGTTGCTGATCACCGACCGGCCCTTCGGACCCTCTACGGTCGGTGCGACTCTGACGGTCACGCCCGGGATCTTCGTGATGGACGTGGCATCCCACGTGCCGCCCTGGACCATCGCGACCGAACCGGACCCCATCTGTTCCGCGCCGGACACCGTGAACTGGCCGAACTTGGGCATGAGCCCACGGTCACCGAGGCCGCGGATGTAGTCGAGCGTCTTGATGAAGTCGGGGTCGTCGTACGCGAGCTTCGTCGGCCACGCCGCCGTGTTCCCCAGGCGCCACCCGAGCGTCGAGACGAACGAATTCCACGACGTCTGGCCGTTGAAGTCGCCCGAGGCGAGGCTTGCGATGCCGTATGTGGCCACGTTGTTCTTGTCGAATCCGGCCTCGTCGCCGCGCTTGCCGTTCTCGTCGACCGTCAGGTGTGCGACGATCTTGTCGAACGTGCCGCCGTCGTCCGGGTTCCAGGTCATGGTCCGGATGTCGTCGTCGGTGAAGCCGGCCTCCTTGACCTTGTCCTCGTTGAAGTAGATGGCCGCACCCGCCCAGTCCAGCGGGATGCCGTACTGCTTGCCGTCCGTGTACTTCCACGAGTCGACGCCCACGTCGAAGATCGATAGGTCATAGTCGGTCTTCTTGATGAGGTCGTCCAGCGCCATGATCTGGCCCTGCCCGGCGTACGCTCCCAGGAGCGGCACGCTGTTCTGGAAGGCGTCGGGCGCGGCTCCGGACACGAAGCCCGCGGTGAGCTTCGTGAAGTAGTCGTCCACGGCGTACTGGGAGATCTTGACGGTGATGCCGGGGTTCTCCTTCTCGAACCCCGGCAGGCACTTTTTGTACGAGGCGGCCTGCCGCTCGTCCCACGTCCACCAGCTCACGGTCGTCCTGCCGGCCGAGTCGCCCTCGGACGTGCTGTTCGAGCAGGCGGTCAGTGCCGCGGCGGCGAAGCCTGCGACCACGACCGCGGCTGCGATTCGCTGTACTCTCATTGGTTCCTCACTCTGGGTTCCAGACGGTCCGGGGGTTGGGGCGGTGGGTGTAGTGGCCGCCGTGCGCTCGGCGGTGAAGACGAGGCCGTTCTCCTCGTCGGGCTCGCCGTCGGTCCCGTGGCCGTTGAAGGGCCACGACACGAGTTGCTTCGGCCCGGTGTACGTGTTGCAGGCCGACAGCACGGTCTCGGGCGGGGTGATGCGGTCGACGAGTCCGGTGCTGGACAGGGCCGGGGAGAGCGCGCGCCGTGCGTGGTCGCCGAGGTCGACGTACGGCAGCGTGTCGAGCGTGCGCCCGTGCCTCACGCGGCCGTATCGCGAAGTGCTCGGCGAGGAGGGAGCAGCGGATGCGGTCGCTCATCTGCGCGGCCTGGTCGAGCTCCGCGGGCCCGGGCGCCTGGACGAGGCCGGCGATCGCGATGCCGATGCCATCCCCTGGCTCGCGCCGACGACGCCGACGCGTCCGGGGGCGACGGGGTCCAGCGCGCGCAGCGCCTCGATCGCGCGCATGGCGTCGGTGTACACGCGCCTGTAGCAGTAGTCCGGCCGTGGTCGTGGCCGCAGAGCTGGACGACGCCCGGCGGCTCCCGCACGCGCCGCGGCATCCGCAGCCAGGCGCGGACGACATCGCCGCCTGAAGCCGCGGGACGACACGTCGAAGACGTCACGGGTGACCAGGGCCGTCGGGACAGGATCGATGGCCGCGTCGATCGGTTGCGGCGCGTCTCGGCCGGCGTCACCGACCAGAACGCGGCCGCAGGCTCGGTCCGCGTGCCCGCGTGGTCCGACACAGGCCGTCCCGCACACGTCTGGCCGCTCATCGCGCACCTGCCGCGAGCTCGGCCCCGGAGAGTGCGATCGCGCCGCGCGCGGGTAGATCGACCTCGAGTCGCCCTGCTCCGGCGTCGATCGTGACGCGCTGCGGCCGTGCGAGGCGGTTGCGCACCGTGGCGGCGACCAACCGGCCTCCGGCCCACTCGAGGTCGACCTCGAGGCCGCCGCGCGCCCGCAGCCGCTCGACGCGCCCTTCCGGCCACTGCGCGGGCAGGGCGGGCAGCATCCGGAGGACGCCGCCGTGGCTTTGCAGCAGCATCTCGGCGATCGCCGCCGTGAACCCGTAGTTCCCGTCGATCTGGAACGGCGGATGTGTGCTGAAGAGGTTCGGAAGGAGGCCGCCCCACTCCGACCCGTCGACCGGTGCGGGGCGCGCCGGATCGCGTTCGAACGGCGTGATCGCCTGTAGCAGCAGCATCCTTGCCGACTCCGCGTCGCGCAGACGCGCGCGCAGCGCGATCTTCCACGCCCATGACCAGCCCATCGCGCCGTCGCCACGCTCGTCGAGCAGCTGCCGGGCCGCCTCGGCGAGCTCGGGGGTGGTGTCGGGGCCGATGAGGTCGAGCGGATACAGCCCGACCAGCGGCGAGAGGTGACGGTGGTGCGGGTCGACGTCGGGCGCGTCCGCGGACCACTCGCGCAGCCGGCCGTCGGGGCGGATGCCCGGCTCGGGAAGCCGACCGAGGGCGGACGAGAGCTCGCGGTCGAGCTCGTCGTCGCCGGCGTCGTCCCGCGCGGCGATGACGCGCCGCGCCCGCTCGAAGAGGGAGCGGATGAGGGCGAGGTCCATGGTCGCCGACACTCCGAGCGCCGAAGGCTTGCCGTCGCGACCCACGAAGCTGTTCTCGGGTGACGTCGAGGGGATGGTGCGGAGGAGCCCTGTCACGGGGTTCTCCGCGAGCCAGTCCAGGCAGAAGAGCGCCGCGCCGCGCAGCAGCGGCCACACGCGGCGGAGCAGCTCATGGTCGCCGGCGAACTCCACCGCGTCCCAGAGGTCGTGCACGAGCCAGACCCCGCCGAGCATCCAGATCGCCCAGCTCGCCGCCCCCTGCCCCATGCCGACGGGCAGGCTCCAGCCCCACAGGTCGCTGTTGTGGTGCGCCACCCAGCCTCGGGCGCCGTACAGTCGCGCCGCCACGGGAGCGCCCGTCCGGGCGAGCCGCTCCACCATCGTCACGAGCGGCTCGAACGAGTCGTCGAGCCCCGTCACCGGCGCGGCCCAGTAGTTCATCTGGGTGTTGATGTTGATCGTGTAGTTCGACGACCACGGTGGACGCATCCGGTCGTTCCAGACGCCCTGGAGGTTCGCCGCCGGGTTGCCTGTGCGGGAGGACGCGCCCAGGAGGTAGCGGCCGTACTCGGCGGCGACCGACGCCCGCAACCCCTCGTCGTCGCCGCGCAGCACGTCGCGCGCGACATCCCAGGTGCCGGCTCGCCGGCCGCCGATCGCGAAGCGGGCGCCCGCAAGGTGGCGTCGCACGTCCTCGACGTGCTCGGCCCACAGCTCGGACGCGTCCCGCGCGGCCGCGGCCAGGGCGTGCGCGCGAGCCCGCTCCCGGATCTTCCCGCGGGAGGAGGCCCGCCACTCGTCGCCGTCGGGGTCGGCCCACCACAGCTCGGCCCGCGTCGACGTCGAGAGTGCGATCAGCAGCCGACTCGCGCCGCGCACGCGCAGGACGTCGCCGTCGCAAGCGGTCGTTCCGTCGGTCGCCGTCGCGATCGCGGCAACGGCGAAGTGGTCGAAGCCGTCGGCTCCGGGTTCGAGGTAGCGATGCGCCGGGACGACCTCGGGCTCGTGCAGCGGCGCGCCGTCCACGGGCGCGACGGCTTCCACGACGATCCCGTCCCGCGTGGTCTCGCTGCGCACCGTGCGCAGCGGCGTCGTGAGGCGCAGCGTCACGTCGAGCACCGGGGCGTCGGCGTCGTACGCGATCACGAGAGCCCGCGCGGGCGCCGACGCGTACGTGCGGCGGGTGACGGCGACGCCGTCGACCGTGAGCGACTCGGAGACCACGGCGTCGTCGAGGTCGAGGATGCGCGCGAAACCCACGCCGCGCTCCGCACGCGCGGTCGTGAGCTCGAGGTCGACGAACGGCAGGAACTCCTGCGAGTAGCGGCCCTCGAACGCCATGAGGAGCTGCTCCGCCTCGCGGAGCTCGCCCGCGTCGATCAGCGCCCGCACGCGGGCCAGGCGATCGGGACCCGCTCCCTGTGCGACGACGTCGTCGAGGGCGTCGGCGGGTCCGTCGGGTGAGCCCGACCACACGGTGGCGTCGTTGACCTGGACCCGCGCGCTCTCGTGGCCGCCGAACACCATCGCGCCGATGCGGCCGTTGCCCACGGGAACCGCCTCGTTCCAGTCGGCGGCGGCATCCGGCCACGCCAGCCGCAGCGCATCGTCCGTCATCATTTGATCCCGGAGAAGCCGATGGAGTTGACGATGCGGCGGCCGAAGATCATGAACAGGACGAGCATCGGCAGCGCCGCGACGAGGGTCGCCGCCATGAGGCCCGCCCAGTCGGGCTGCGCCTGTGGCGAGGACTGCTTGAACACCGCGAGCGCGAGGGTGAGCGGCTGCACCGACTCGTCGCTGGTGACCAGCAGCGGCCAGAAGTAGTCGTTCCACATGCTGATGAAGCCGAGGATCGACAGGGTGATGGTCGGGCCGCTCGTCATGGGGAGGGTGATGCGGAACAGCACGCGCAGCCGGCCGGCCCCGTCGAGCATCGCGGCCTCCTCGATCTCGGTGGGCAGGCCGAGCATGAACTGACGCAGGAAGAAGATGTTGAAGGCCGAGAACAGCGCGTACGGCAGGATCATCCCGGCGAATGTGTTGAGCAGGCCGAGCTCCTTCACGAGCACGAAGTTCGGGAGCAGCGTCAGGATGCCGGGCACCATGAGCGCGGTCAGGAACAGGCCGAACATGAACTCCCGGCCGCGCCACTGCAGGCGCGAGAACGCGTACGCGGCGATGAGCGAGAAGAACACGATGAGCGCGGTCGTGAGGGTCGCGTAGACGACCGAGTTGACCAGGTAGTGCCCGAGCTGGAGCGAAGCGCCCGACCCGCCCTCGGCAAGCGACTCCTCCGCGGAGGCGAGGCCGAGCACCCGCCGGAACGGCCCCCACGTGAAGCCCACAGGCAGCAGTGAGGACGGGTTCGCCAGCAACGCGTAGTTGTTGGACAGCGCTGTACGGAGGATCCAGTAGAACGGGAACACCGTCACGAACAGCACGCCGATGAGGTAGATCCAGGCGGTCGTGCGCCCGATGCTGAAGCGACGTCGAGTGCGGGCGGCCATCAGTTCGTCTCCGATTCGCTCGCGCGCAGGAGGCGCATCTGGAGGAAGGTGATCACGATGAGGATCGCGAACAGCGCGAGCGACATCGCCGACGCGTAGCCGAAGTCGAACTGCCCGAAGGCCTTGCTGTAGATGTACATCTGCAGCACGTTCGACGCGTTGGCGGGGCCTCCCTTCGTCGCGACCTGCACGATGTCGAACACCTGGAACGCGCCGATGACGTTCAGCACCAGCACCAGCGCCAGGATGGGCCGCAGAAGGGGCAAGGTCAGCCGGAAGAACATCTGCAGCTCGCTCGCGCCGTCGATGCGTCCCGCCTCGTAGATCGACGGCGGGATCGTCTGCAGCCCGGCGAAGATGATGATCGCCGTGTACCCCATCTGCTTCCAGACGCTGATGAGCGCGATGGACGGAATGGCCCATCCACGCGAGGTGAGGAACAGGACACCGTCGCCGCCGAGCCATTGGATGACGACGTTGACGATGCCCAACTGGGTGTCGAGCATCCACGACCAGATGGTCGCCGCGACGACCCCCGAGATGAGGAACGGCAGGATGACGAGCCCGCGCACGACCGTGGACGATGTGAGCCGGTGAAGCGCCGCGGCGGTGAGGACCGAGATCACCATGCACAGCGCCACCGACAGGACCACGAAGTACACGGTCACGCCCAGCGACGCCCAGAAGACGTCGTCCTGGAGCAGCTCGATGTAGTTGGCGAGCCCCACCCACACCGGCGGCGTGAGCACCTTGAAGTCGGTGAAGCTCAGGTAGACGCCGCGCAGCGTCGGATAGACCGCGAAGACGAGGAAGCCGATGAGCGCGGGCGCGATGAGGATCCATGCCAGGCGCGCGTCGCCGCGGTGAGCGGGCGAATTCGCGTTGGGGGGCCGGCGAGTGGCCTTGCGCCGGCGTGCCACGGCTTCGGACGCGCCGGGGACGGTTGCTTCGGTGAGCGCCATTGATCTTCCTGGTTCCGCGTTGCTCGGATGCGGCGCCGGTGTGGGCTTACCCAGCCGCGCTCCGCTTGCAGCGACAGCGTAAAGATGATTAATTAACGCTGTCAAGTAATTCCCCCTTGGAGGCTGTGACCGATGCAATCCGGCGACGATGCCGTACTCGTCCTGCGCGCCGCGGGCGTCTCGCTCGTGCTCCAGGTGGTCGAGCCGATCCCGAGGATCCTTCACTGGGGGGCCGATCTCGGCGACCTCGACGCCGCGGCCCGCTCGGCGCTGGCGCTCACCTCCGTGCCCGCGACGCTCAACAACGCGCCGGACGACGCTCGCGCGTTCTCGGTGCTGCCCACCGAGTTCGAGGCGTGGTCGGGCTCGCCCGCGATCGCGGGCAACGCGGCGGGACGCGCCACGACTCCGCGTCCCAGGCTGGAGTCGTACACGCCCGACATCCCCTCCGGGGCGCGCGGCGGATCCGTGGCGTTCGACTTCGCCGACGCCGTCACGGCGCTGCGCGTGCGGGTCGTCTACCGCCTGGATGCGCACGGCGTGCTGTCGGTGGATACGAGCCTCGTGCGCGACCGGGCGCTCGATCCTGAGATCGGCGGGCTCGCCTACACACTCGATGCCGTGACGGCGTTCGTGCCGCTGCCCGAGCGGGCGACCGAGCTGCTCGACTTCACGGGCAAGTGGTGCCGCGAGCGGTCGCCGCAGCGGTCGCCGATCGGCCTCGGCACGCACCTGCGGACGACGCGGCGTGGAAAGCCGGGCCACGACTCGCCGTTCCTCTTCCTCGCCGGGACCGACGACTTCGGCTTCGGCCGCGGCGAAGTGTGGGCGATGCACGTCGCATGGAGCGGCGACCAGCGTTATCTCGTCGAGCGGCTGCCGGAGGGAGCGGGCGCGTTCACCTCGGTCCTCGGAGGCGGCGAATCCTTGCGCTCCGGCGAGGTGATCCTCCGCGACGGCGACCGCTACGACGCGCCGACGGTCTTGTTCACCTGGTCGGATGCCGGGATCGACGGCGTCGCGGACCGCCTGCACCGCCGCCTGCGCGCGCGGCCGGGGCACCCGACGTCCCCGCGCCCCCTCATGCTCAACACCTGGGAGGCCGTCTACTTCGACCACGACTTCGACCGCCTCGCGCACCTCGTCGAGCTCGCGTCGGCGGTCGGGGTCGAGCGCATCGTGCTCGACGACGGATGGTTCCACCGGCGCCGTCACGACAGCGCCGGACTCGGTGACTGGGTCGTCGACGAGAGCGTGTGGCCCGAGGGGCTGGACCCGCTCGTCGACATCGTCCGGTCGCACGGCATGCAGTTCGGGTTGTGGGTGGAGCCGGAGATGATCAACCTCGACTCGGACCTGGCCCGCGAGCATCCGGACTGGGTGCTCGGGCCGGGAGCGGGCCTCGGCGGCACCGCGCGCAACCAGTACGTGCTCGACATCGCACGGCCAGAGGCGTACGACCATCTCCTCGCCCGCATCGACGACCTCGTGCGCCGGCACCGCATCGACTACCTCAAGTGGGATCACAATCGCGACCTCCTGGAGGCCGTGGCCCGCGGCACCGACGGCGACCGGCCGAGCGTGCGCCGCCAGACGCTCGCGCTCTACCGCATGCTCGACGAGCTGCGGGAGCGCAACCCCGGCCTCGAGATCGAGACGTGCTCCGGTGGAGGAGGCCGCATCGACCTCGGCATCCTGAATCGCACCGACCGGGTCTGGGCCTCCGACTGCAACGACCCCGTGGAGCGTGCCCAGATCGAGCGCTGGACGCGCGTGCTGTTGCCGCCCGAGCTCATCGGGTCGCATCTGGGGTCCGCCCGCTCGCACACGACGGCCCGGACGACCGGCCTGTCGTACCGGCTCGCCACGGCGCTGACCGCCCACGCGGGCATCGAACAGGACCTGACCGCGGTCGACGACGCCGAGCTCGCGACGATCACGCGCTGGGCGGAGCTCTACCGTCGGCTGCGCCCGCTCCTGCACAGCGGGAGGGTCGTGAACGCCGACCTCGCCGACGACGCGACGGCGCTGTACGGTTTCGTCGCCCAGGACGGCGCGCACGCACTGTTCACGTGGACGCGCTTCGCGACTTCCGCGGCGGGGCAGTCCGGCCGCGTGCGCTTCCCCGGTCTCGACGCCTCCGCGCGCTATCGCGTGCGGATCCTCGAGGCCCTGGGCGCCGCGAGCCGCCACGAGAGCAGTGATCCTGAGTGGGTCGAGCGCGCCACCGCCGGACCGATCGAGGTTCCCGGCGCCGTGCTGGCGCAGGCGGGCGTGCCTCTGCCGACCCTCAATCCGCAGCAGGCGATGCTCATCGAGATCGAGAGGACGTCATGACCGAATCCACCATCGTGTTCGCGGGCGACAGCGTCACCGACTGCGGTCGCCGAGAGGATCCGCGGCGGCTCGGGGACGGCTACGTCAGACTCCTCGCCGACGCGCACCCCGGCGCCCGGATCCTCAACCGGGGCGTGAGCGGCGACCGTGTTCGCGATCTGCGGGCACGGTGGCCGCGAGACGTGCTCGACGAACGGCCGGCGCTCGTGAGCATCCTCATCGGCGTGAACGACACGTGGCGTCGTTACGACAGCGACGACCCCACCGCGGTCGAAGCGTTCGAGAGCGACTATCGGGCGATCGTCGAGCCCCTCGCGGCGAGCGGGACGCGCCTCGTGTTCGTCGAACCGTTCCTCTTGCCGGTGAACGAGTACCAGTCGCGCTGGCGCGAGGATCTCGATCCCAAGATCGATGCCGTGCACCGGCTTGCGGCGGAGTTCGGCGGCACGCTCGTGGCCGCCGACGCGGGATTGCGTGCTCGCGGCTCGGCGGCCGATCTCGCCCCCGACGGCGTGCACCCGAACATCGCGGGGCATCTCGAACTGGCACGTCTGTGGGACAAGTCAGCGGGGGGCATGCTCGCCGATCTCGTGTGACGAGCGCGCGGCGTCCCGAGCGTCTGGGAGTCCGTTGTGAGAGGTCTCGGAGCTTGCGCGGGCCTATGGCCCGCATTTAGTTAACGAAGTTAAGTAATTTTCGCGCCAAGGCGACGAATCGGCGCGGATGACGTTCAGAGCGTCGCTTCCACGGAAGCGCGGTCCCCGCCGCCGGGGCGCGGCGAAGTCGGGATGAGAGGAAGTAATGGCGAAGGACAGGTTGAAGCGGTCGATCGCGGTCCTCACCGCGTTAGTCGCGCTGATGCTCAGCACCGCCCCGGCACGGGCGGCGACGCCCCCGCCCACGCCGTCGGCGAGCGAATCGACGCCGGCACCGTCGGTGGGTGGCGTTCCCGGTACATCTCCGACGGCCGCATCGACGGCCGAGACGCCGGCGGCCACGACCACCGACGACTCAGGAGTGCGCTCATACGCGCTGAAGCCCTTCATGGGCTGGAGCAGCTACAGCATGCAGGTCTACACCGACAACGGGAAGTGGATAACGGCGCAGCAGATCGTGGCGCAGTCCGACGCCATGCACGCGAAGCTTCAGCCCTACGGCTACGACCGGATCAACGTCGACGCGGGTTGGAACAGCGGCGTGGACGACTACGGACGCCCCGTCCCCGACGCGCAGCTGTACCCGCAGGGCCTGAAGAACGTCATCGACCACGTGCACCGCAACGGGCAGAAGTTCGGCCTCTACTTCATCCCCGGCATCTCAGCGGAGGTGTACGAGGCGGCGAAGCCCATCTACGGCGCCTCCGGCTGCACGACGCACGACATCGTCCGTCAGCCGCTCCAGCAGGCCGACTACTGGAAAATCGGGTACCGGATCGACTTCGGCAACCCTTGCGCCCAGAAGTACATCGACTCGATCGTCGACCTGATCGCCTCATGGGGCGTCGACTTCGTCAAGTTCGACAGCGTCACCCCCGGATCGGGCGTGAGCGACCTCTCACTCGACGCGCGCGACGACGTCGCGGCCTGGTCGCAGGCGCTCGCCCGTCACAAGATCTGGTTCGAGCTGTCCTGGGCCGTCGACATCAACTACGCCGACTACTGGAAGAAGTACGCGGACGGATGGCGCGTCGACTGGGACGTCGAGTGTTACTGCGCCGGCGAGGCCCTCACCACGTGGGACAACGTCGCGCGGCTGTTCCCCCGCCTCGGTGACTGGTGGCGCAACGCCGGCCCCGGAGGCTGGAACGACCTCGACTCGCTCAACGTCGGGAACGGCACGATGGACGGTCTCACGCGGGATGAGCGCCGTACTGCGACCACCCTCTGGGCGATCTCGGCCGCGCCGATGTACATCGGAAACGACATGACGAAGCTCGACTCGTTCGGGCTGTCGCTGCTGACCAACCGCGAGGTGATCGCGGTCGACCAGGCCGGAATCCCCGCGCGGCCCGTGTCGCTCTCCGGCAAGCAGCAGGTGTGGTACGCGCTCAACGCTGACGGAACCTACACCGTGGCCCTGTTCAACCTGGGCCGGACGGAGTCCGACGTCACCGTGCGGTGGTCGGACATCGGTCTCGACGGGACCGCGAGCGTACGCGACCTGTGGGCCGGAAAGAACCTCGGACGCTTCGACACTCGGTTCGTCGCGGAGGATGTCCCGATCCACGGTGTCCGCCTCCTGAAGGTGACTCCCGAGCGCAAGGCGCAGGTGTCGGTCAACGACGACTCACTGCGGATGTCGTACGACGGCGAGTGGACGCGCAACGGCGGTACCGAGGTCGCACCGACCGACCAGGATCTCACGGTGTCGGTCACCGAGCAGCCCGGTCAGACGCCGAACCCGCCGACCACAGGTCGCACGGTGACGCTGAACGACAATGATCCCGGCATCGTCTACACCGGCTCATGGGGCTACAGCAGCGGGCGTGGGCTGGGCGACCACAACGACGACGTCCACTACGCCGAGGTCGACGGGACATCGTTCCAATACACCTTCCAGGGCACCGGGATCGACTACGTCACCGAGACGCACGAGTCGCAGGGGCTGGCGGACATTTACCTCGACGACGCGTTCGTGAAGACAGTGGACACGTCGCTCCCGGCCGGCGCCGAACGAGGCGTCCAGCAGGTCGTCTACAGCGTGACCGGTCTTCCGAGCGGAAGCCACACGCTGCGGGTCGTGAAGAAGTCCGGTGCGTTCATGCTGCTTGACAAGCTCGTGGTGACCCTCGACAGCCTGCTGAGCACTGGCTCGGCGGCCTTCAACAGGGCCGAGCCGGCCGACATTTCGCTACGGATCCTGCGCGATCCCGGCGAGCTCCTGTCGATCGGCCACGCGGGCGAAGATCTGCGGACGGGCACGGACTACACCGTCTCAGGCGACACGGTCACGATCCGCCAGGAGTTCCTTGCGACCCTGCCCGTCGGCGACGCCGCACTGACGTTCCGATTCGCGGGCGACCACCGCGGCGACATCCACGCCACCACGCAGGACGGCGCATCCGTCTCCTTCGCCTTCACCGGCAGCGGCGTGGCATGGATCAGCGCCAAGGGACCCGATCAAGGCGAGGTCGATGTGTACGTCGACGGCAAGATGGCGAAGCGCGTCGACACGCACAGCGCCAGCCGGGTCAGCGGTCAGAAGCTGTTCTCGGCCGACGGTCTCCGCGATGGCGAGCACACTCTGAAGCTCGTCAAGGTATCGGGTGACCTCATGCGGAACGACGTCGTTCAGTACACCGTCACGCCGGCGGAGCGGGGCGCGTCCGCCGCTCCGCCGGCGTGACGGCCGCATGCTGGTGAACCGCCCCGGCGAAAGAGATCGGCTCGCTGCTGGACGGTCGGCGTAAGTCGATGGTGCCGATGGCCGAGCGGCTGGGGGTGGCCCACCACCCCTGGGGCTACGGGCAGGTACGGCGTCGTTGGGCGGTGTGGGCGGTGTGGGCGGTCGGCCTTGTCGGGCCAGATGCATGGGTGCTGGCCGACACCGGGCACCTCAAGGAGGGGACGCCTCTCCAGGGGTGGCCCGGCAGTACACCGGTACGGCGGGCAAGGTCGCCGACCGTCAGCTCGCCGTCAGCGTGCACGCGGTGACCGATACCTCCTCGGCCTCGCTGAACCGGCGGATGTCCCCACCCGAAGAACTTAGAGGATCTTGAAAAATTCACTTAGCAGTAGTCGGCGATTACTTGCTCACGAAAGTCGTCCTCCGAGACCAACTCTCCTTCGGTATTGCGCACCTGGGTGGTATCTCCGGAGTATTCCGGAGCGTCGCTCAACAGGAAGCCCCGACCGGCGTAAGTGCCGCTCGACAGGGGTGCCGTAACGCTGAGGTGGGATGGAACTGGAAATTTTAAGGCGACTTGTTCCTGTGCGAATGCTTTCGCTTGACCTGAAATGATGGTTCCCTTCCGGGCCTCTGGCTGGATCGGTTGCGACACCTTCCAGACCCAGCGCGCCGTCTGGTGCTCCTGCGCTTCCACAGCGGACAAAGACTCTCCATCGCACAGGGGAATAATGAGTTTGAGTTGCCCCTCGGCCGTTTGGCTGATCCCTATGGGCCTGGGGTGTGGCTGGCCCAATGGCAAATCACATGCTGCCACCAGCATCACCAACGTCGAGAAGCAAGCTGTGCATCGCCATCGAAGCTTCCATGGGGAATCAAACCAGTGCCCCTCGACAGAAGTACGTCTCACCCTTTACCTCGGCTGCAGTCGGTGGTGAACGTCGCCACCAGGTCGCCGTGTACGTCGGACAGCACCGCGACCGCGGGGTTGGCGCTTTCCTTCAGGCCGAGCAGGCGGTAGCCGAAGGCGTTCCTGCCATGGCTACCGGAAGTGCCGGTCGCCGGTTCGGCCGCTGTCTCATCATGATCCATGAAGGATCGTTGGGAAGGTCGCATGTCCTCACAACGATGTGAGAGATGCATCTGGGCCGCGCCTGCACACGCTTCGATCATGTGGCCTTCCTGTAGATGACCGCCCGCTTTGTGCTGCCAGCCGCTCGTTGCCGAGCACGCTGGCGCACGTATCCCAGCCCAACTCTTGGTGCTACAGCAGGGCGGCGACGAGTTCGGCGAATTCTTCCGGGGTGGCGATGCGTACGCCGAGGCTTTCGGCCTTGGCTCGTTTGGAGCCGGCCTTCTCGCCTGCCACCAGCAGTGAGGTCTTGGCCGAGACGCTGGAGGAGGCCTTGCCGCCGGCGCGTTCGATGAGTTCGTTGACCTCGTTGCGGCTCAGGGCCGCGAGGGGGCCGGTCATCGTGCCGGTTACCACCACCGACATCGCCGACAGAGGCAGTTCGACCGCTGTCTCCGCCGTCTCCGCAGGCTGTTCGGCGGATGGGGGTGTGGCGCCGGGCTCGACCATGTTGACCCCGGCGCGGACGAGTTTGTCGATCAGCGGGGCGAGCTCGGCCAGCTCGGCCACCACGACCGGCGCCTTCTCCGGGCCGATGCCGTCGACCTGCTGGATCGCCTCGGCCTCGGCCGCGCGGATGGCGTCCATCGTGGCGAAGTGGCGGGCGATGCGGCGGCTCATCGAGCGGCCGGTGCCGCGGACGCCGAGCGCCGCGAACACCCTGCTCAGCGGCCGGGAGCGGGCCTGGTCGAGAGCGGCGAGCAGGTTGTCGGCGCTCGTCTCGCCCATGCGCTCCAGGTCGAGCAGCTGCTCGCGGGTCAGGAAGAAAAGGTCGGCGAAGTCGGCGATCAGCCCGGCGTCGAGCAGCTGCTTGATGCGGTTTTCCGCCAGCCCTTCGATGTCGAGCTGGTCGCGGCCGGCGGCGTAGACGATGGAGGCGATCGCGCGGCAGTCGCGGCCGCGCACGCAGCGCCAGCGCTCCTGCGAGGCGTCGATGTCGCCCCCGCAGCTCGGGCAGACCTGCGGGATCGGGATCGGCTTCTCGTCGCCCGTGCGCAGGTGGACCACGGGAGCCTCGACCCTCGGGATCACGTCGCCCGCCTTGTAGACGGTCACGCTGTCACCCAGCATCAGGCCGCGCCGGGTGATGTCGGCGACGTTGTGGAGCGTGGCGTACGTGACGACGCTGCCGTCGAGCTCGACCGGCTCCAGGACCGCGCGCGGGGCGATGACGCCGGTGCGGCCGGTGTTCCACTCCACGGCGAGCAGCTTGGTGATCTTTTCCGTGGCGGGCAGTTTGTAGGCCACCGCCCAGCGCGGCGCCCGCGAGCTGAACCCCGCCTCCGCCTGGTCGGCGGCCGAGTCACATTTGATCACGATGCCGTCGATGCCGAACGGCAGCTCCGCCCGCGCCGCCGCGATCTCGCCGACGCGCTCCTGCACGCGCTCCGGCGTCTCGGCGACGATGCCGGCCACCGGCGTCGCGGCGGTGGTCTGCACGCCCTGCCCGGCCACCCACTCCATGATCTGGCTGTGCGGCAGCTCGCGCAGCAGCACGGCGAGCTCGGAGTCGTCGCCGGGCGGCGGCAGCACGCCGTAGCCGAAGAACGTCAGCTCGCAGACGTACGGACGGTCCTGGGCGCGCAGCGTGCCGGCGGCGGCGCTGCGCGGGTTGGCGAACGTGGTGCCGTCGTGCGCCCGCCGCTTGGCGCAGGCCTCCTCGAACTGCGCCGCGGTCATCATGACCTCGCCGCGCAGCTCCACCGTGACCGGATCGGCCAGCCGGTCGGGCAGGCCGACGACGGTGCCGATGGCGTGGGAGACGTCCTCGCCCGCGGTGCCGTCGCCGCGCGTGACGAGCTGGGCCAGCCGGCCGTGGCGGTAGCGGGCCGAGATCGCCAGCCCGTCGAGCTTGGGCTCCACGCTCCACGCCGTGACCGGCCGGCCGAGGCGGCGCTCCAGCCCGGCCGCCCAGTCGGCCAGCTGCTCGGCGCCGAACACGTTGTCGAGGCTCAGCATCGGCACGGTGTGCGGCACGTCGCCGACCACGGCGCCGCCGGCCACCTTGCCCGTCGGCGAGGACGGCAGCACCGACTCGGGATGGCTCTCCTCGTACGCCTGGATGCCCCGGACCAGCCGGTCGTAGGCGTCGTCGTCGAGCGTGGAGGTGCCGTCGGCGTAGTAGGCGGCGGCGGAGTCCACCGCGAGCTGGACGGCTTCGGCGTAGGCCGTGTCGTCGGCCAGGACGGTGAAGGGCGGCGTCTCGGTCATGCCCCGATCATGCCTGCCGCCACCGACAGTTCCGGGCCCAGGGACCGGGTGCCGCACCCCCCGGCCGCTGTCCGGATCCGGACAGCGCGACGCCAACCATTGGCACGCTCCATACGTCTCACAAGTCGCCCTGAGTCTCCGTGAGCCACCCGCCCCAGCCGCAGGATCCCTGCGGCTCGCAGCCCCCCGGCCAGCCCTACGCGCCCGTGCCGTCCGGGCCCCAGTACGGTCCGGTGCAGTACCAGCAGGTCAAGGAGCGCGGCTTCAACCCGGTCACGTTCGGCGTCCATCTGTGCCTGTGGATCTCCGTGCACTCGTGGCTGACGCTGTTCACGCTCGGGCTCTGGCTGCTGGTCGCCATCACGGTGACGTTCTTCGGCTGGCGCGTCGAGCGGACGGTCCCAATGCAGCAGCACGGGCACCAGTCACCTCCCGGCTACTGACAACCTCCAAGTAAAATTTGAGGTTTCCTGTACGCCTAGGTATAAAGGTAGTAGCGACGACGTCAGGTCAACCAGACGGGTGGCTCGGAGGTGATGACGATGCTGCTGACGTCGATCGATCCCTTCCTCCAGGAGGTCGACCGGCCGGCTCCGCCGGCCATGCCGATGGACGGCGTCCGCCGCCACGACGACGTGCTGCTGCGCTTCGACGTGCCGGGCGTCGATCCCGGCTCGATCGAGGTGACCGTCGACCGGGGCGTGCTCTCGGTGAGCGCCACCCGGCAGGAGCCCGTCGGAGACGACGAGCGGATGTTCGTCCGGGAACGGCCGATGGGCGGCTTCACCCGGCGCGTCTACCTGTCCGAGCAGCTCGACCCCGAGAACATCGAGGCCGCCTACCACGACGGCGTGCTCACCGTGCGCATCCCGACGTTCGGGACGACCCGGCCGCGCAAGGTACGGGTTCACACCCGCGACCAGGCCGAGGCCGTCACCGGATGACACCGGCGGGCCGGCCCCTGCGCGGGCCGGCCCGCCGCACCCGGAACGCGTGAGCAGAGTGGAGGTCACCACGATGGACACCGCCGCCACAGAGCTGCCGCCCGCTCCACGACCGGCCGTGGACGCGCGTCCCGGCCGCCGGGTGCGGCGATCCGGGAGGTGAGGGCGATGCGCGACCCGTACGAGGTGCTGGGGGTGTCACGTGACGCCGGGCGGGACGAGATCCAGCGGGCCTACCGCAGGCTGGCGCGCGCCTACCATCCGGACGTCAACAAGAGCCCGGAGGCAGAGGAGAGGTTCAAGGACGTCGCCGAGGCGTACGCGATCCTGAGCGATCCGGAGCGGCGCCGCCGCCACGACGCCTTCAGCCGGCCGGACGACCTCTGGGCGCACGCGGGCGCCGCGGCGCGTACGGCGGGCTGGACCGCCGGGCCGTGGGACGGCGGGCGGCGCGCGGGCTTCGAGACCCGCTTCCGCGACGACGTCCTCGACGGCCTGTCCGGCGGCTTCTTCGGCGGCGGGCGGACGGGCTGGGGTCCCGTCGCCGGCGCGGACCAGGAGGCCGTGCTGGAGGTGACCGTCGAGGAGGCGTACCACGGCACGCGCCGCACGATCACCTTCGACCGGGGGCCGGGCATCCGGCTGACCGTCCCGGCGGGCGTGACGGAAGGACAGCGGATCCGCCTGGCCGGTCAAGGCGGCCGCGGCTCCGGCGGCGGCCGTCACGGCGACCTGTACCTGGTGGTGCGCATCGCGCCGCATCCCCGCTACCGGGTCGAGGGACGAGACGTCCACACCGAGCTGCGCCTGGCGCCGTGGGAGGCGGCCCTGGGCACGTCCGCGCCGGTGGACACCCCCGGCGGCGAGGCCAGGGTCAGGGTGCCGCCCGGCACCTCCAGCGGCCGGCGGCTGCGCCTGCGCGGACGTGGCCTGCCCGACCCCCACGGCGTGGCCGGCGACCTGTACGCGGAGGTGCGGATCGTGGTGCCGCGCACACTCTCGAAACGCGAGCGGAAGTTGTACGAGCAGCTGGCCGCCGCGTCCGCGCATGACCCGAGAAGCCTGTGACGCTTGAGGCCACGGTGCGGGAGCCGAGTGGCCGAGGCGACCGGCGCCACGCCCACGACGGCGGTGAGACACCTGGTCCACCCTGTCGGAGGCCGTCTCCGGACGGGAGCTCGACCAGGTCCTCACCACGCCGAACCGGCGCGGGCGGTGTCCGGGCCCTCACCCGGATCCGGCGGTCCTGGCCGCCCGCCCCCGCAGGAACGCCCTGGCCGCCATCACGACGCAGGCCGTACCGAGCAGCAGACCCCACAGGACGTCGCTGAGGAAGTGCATGCCCCGGTACACGCGCGCGAACGCGACCGCCGGCGGGACGGCGGCGGCGAGCGCCCAGATCACCACCCGGAGCGCCGGGGATCGCACGCGCGCGGTCAGGACGAGCGCCACGCCGCAGTAGAACGCGACGGCGGCGCTGACGTGTCCCGACGGGAAGCTGGAGGTGGGCGGGGCCTCGTCGAGGTGCGGGACCGGCGGCCGGCGTCGCCCGACCGCCCCCGTGGTGGCCAGGAACACCAGCGACTGGCTCCAGACCGCCGCGATCAGGAAGATCGACTCGCGCCACCGCCGATGCACGAACCGGAAGACGACCGCAGCGAGCGCGGTGAGCGCCACGATGTACGGGGTGTCCGACAGGCTGCTGGGGACGTCGGTCAGGTCGTTCCACAACGGGGTGCGGCCGGCCGCCAGGGCCCGGTTCAGCTCGGCCTCGCCGGCCAGGCGGGCGAAGATCGCCTCGCCGAGGCCGTACGTGAGCCCGGCCATCAGCAACATCGGGCATAACAACGTCAGCGCGTAGTACTTCACATGATCAGGTCCGGTCACGCACGGCCTCCACCGACTCGGGCTCCACTCCTTCGGCCAGCGGGGCGGCGGGTCTGCGCCCCTGCTCGCGCCGCCACGTCTCGAACGCCGCCGTTGTCGCGGCGACCACGGCCACCCCCAGCACGACGCCGGCGACCGCGTCACTCACCCAGTGCACCCCCAGCGCGACCCGCGTGTACGCCACCGACAGCGCCAGAAACCACGCGACGCACCAGGCCACCCGCCGCCACCAGCGGGGCAGCGCGGGCAGCAGGAGCAGGACGATCACGCCCGCGCCGATCGTCGCGTTGACCGCGTGGCCCGACGGGAAGGAGTCGCCGGGCGCGAGCGCGACGGGGTCGGGCAGGTGCGGCCTGGCCCGGGCGACGACGATCTTCAGTACGAGGGCGAGCAACCCGCCCACGGTGATCGTCGTGACCGCCCAGGCGGCCAGCCGCGCGGCGCCCTTGTTCAGCAGCCAGACGGCGTACGCGACGACCGCGATGCGCCACGGCCACGGCCCGAACAGGTCCGTCCACACGATGAGCACCCGGGTCACACCGGGGTTCTCCAGCGCGTACGCGTGCAGGTCCGCGGCGACGCGCAGGTCGAGGTCGTTGACCGGCATCCGGGCGACGACCAGCAGCAGCCCGAACGGGATCATGACGAGCGCCACCGCGACGCTCGCCATCGCCAGCCTCAGCCCGAGCCGCCCTTCCTCGCTCCGCATTCCGCCACGGCTTCCCCGGCGCGCGGAAAGGATTCCTGCCGATCGGCCCGGCGCAGCGTCCGCCGCGATGAGCAGGACGACCGGTCCTCAGGGTTACGTGTCGCTTCGGGAGCCGGTGAAGTAGGCGGCGCTCTCCGCGTCCGCCGGGTAGTACGACTCGATCGAGATCTCGTCCAGGGTGATGTCCATGGGGGTGCCGAACGTGGTGGTGGTCGAGAACAGCCGCACTTCTCGTCCGCCGAACCGGAAGATCATCGGGGTCGCCACCTCTGACGCGATCGGGTGGATCAGCTCCTCGGCGTCGGGCGCCAGCAACTCCTCGCAGATCGCGGTGAGCTCGGGGTCGGGGGCCGTGGCAAGCTGCCGCGTGATCCGAAGGCGCAGCAGCGAACGCACCTCCGTCAGATTGACGATGTGGGGAGCCAGCCCGCGTGGGTCCAGTCCGAGCCGCACCATGTTGATCGGCGGCCGCAGCAGGTCGGCGGCGATGCCGGTGAGGAACGGGCCGAGGGCGCGATTGCTCATCACGATGTTCCACCGGCGATCGATGACCAGCGCCGGGTACGGCTCGTGTGCGCGCAGCACCCTGGCGATCGCGTCCCAGGCTCCCGACAGCGCCTCCGCGTCGAGCGGGCGCTCGGCATAGCGGGGAGCGAACCCGGCGGCGAGCAGCAGCCGGTTGCGCTCACGCAACGGCACGTCGAGTTGAGCGGCGAGCCGGAGGATCATGTCGGCACTCGGGTGGGACTTGCCGGTCTCCACCAGGCTGACGTGACGGGCCGAGACGTCGGCGGCGATCGCGAGATCGAGCTGGCTGAGCCGCCGGCGATGCCGCCACTGCCGCAACAGTTCCCCGACCGAGTGCATGGCCGCCGATGCTACTCCTCCAGGAGCCGGACGCCATGAAATGCCACTTCATCGACAACCCTCACGAACGGCAGGAACACTGCTGACCTGTGACCGCTTACAACATGACCACAGACAACAAGAACATCGTCCAGGGAGCGCTGACGGCGTTGGTCGCGACCGGCGACGTCGACGCGCTCGCGTCACTGCTGAGCGACGACTTCGTCCATCACCGGCCGGACGCGACCTCGAAGACCAAGGCGGAATGGCTCGCCGCCGTAGGCGCCGCGCTCGTCCCGCTCGGCGGCATGCAGGTCGAGATCCAGCACGTGCTGGCCGACGGCGATCACGTCGTGATGCACTCGAAACGCCGGCTGCCCGGCGCCGGGCCGGAGATCGCGGTCGTCGACATCTGGCGGCTCGACGAGGGGCTGATCGCCGAGGCATGGGAGATCATCGAGCCGGTGACCCAGGCGGCCGCCAACCTGACGTGGTGGGAATCCGCTGATCACTGACCCGGCCACGAACCCGGGGCCGTCGACCGTGGACATCGAGGATGCCCCACCGCCCGGCCCGGCGGCCGGGCGAACACCGCCATCATGCCGCGACTTCGAGAAATCGGCGGTAGGACTTTGCCGGAGCCGCTGTTGGTTCCCGAGCGCCGGCTGCGATGGATCGGGTCGGTCCGTAGGCCGCTCGGGATGAGGGCGAGGTAGCGCCGCCACGGCGCACGAAATAACCGTCAAAGGCATCGCCGCCGAGCCGGCCGTCGACCGGTCAGTGGCGTCGCGGATGGTCGGTCGAATGCGCTACCTCGTCACCCGTCCTCACCCAGCGATGCCGCCGCCTCCTCGACCGGTTCACCGGGTGGTGACCTCCCGGAGGTGCTGGGTGGCGTACGAGCCCCACGGGCTCCACCGCCCCGGACGGGCGCCCAGCCGGTGCAGGGCGCGTCGTACGGCGAGGTCGGGGATGAAGACGTCGGGGTCGCCGAAGGCGCGCATGAGCACGAGGGCCGCCGCACGCGACCCCAACCCCGGCAGGCCGAGCAGACCCTCGCGGACCTCGCGGGGATCAGCCCCGGCGTCGAGCACGACCTCGCCCTTCTCGAGCGCCTCGACAAGGGCGAGGAACGTGCGAGCACGCTCCGCCGCCCCCGCTCCGCGACCCTCCGCACACCGCGGGCCGGAGCCGCGAGCCGCCTGCGGGACCGGGATCAAGGATGCCGTGGTCGCCGGGTCCTGGGTCCTCCGCGCGTCCCAGGAGGCCGCGGCCGCCGGATCGGGATCGTGAGGTGCCTGCGGGCCCCATGACGTCGGCGCTGTCGGGCCGGGGCCAGGGGCCGTCCGCGGGAGGGAAGAAGCCGGTGCCGTGTGAGGCGCCTGCGGGATCCGAGAGTCCGGGTTGGGGGCGCAGGGCGGCTGCCGGGCCCAGCAGGCCAGCGCGGGCAGGTCGGGGAACGTGTGCGTCACCTGTCCCACCGGGATGACCAGTGGGCGGCCGTGGGCCGCGACCAGGTCAGAGAGGCGGGCGCGGGCACGTTCGGCGGGGACGCGGCGGGACAACACGGTGCGGACGGCCAGTTCGGCGGGATCGGGGTGGCCGGGGACGCGCAGGCCCGGGCGGGCGGCGACGAGCGGTCCGAGCACCGGGTCCGCGCCGAGGAAGGCGTCGATGGCCCGCTGGTCGGCGTCAAGGTCGAGCAGCCTGCGGCAGCGCCGCACGGCCGCCGTCAGATCGCGCACGTCCTCCAGCCGGATCTCGCAGGCCACGTACGGCGCGGACGGGACGTGCCGCAACGCGACCACGCCCGTGCCGTGCGGCAGCCGCAACGACCTGCGGTACGTGCCCTCGGTGTACTCCTCGATCCCGGGCACCGCGTCGCGGCCGAGGCGGCGCAGCAGCGCGGGCACGTCCATCGGCGGCCGGTACGGCAGCCGCAGCGCGATCACGCCCGGCGCGTGCGGCAGATGATCGGGCCGGCCGGACTGTCGCAGCCGGGTGGGCGTGGTGGCGTAGATCTGCCGGATGGTGTCGTTGAACTGCCGGATGCTGGCGAACCCGGCGGCGAAGGCGACGTCGCTGACCGGCAAATCGGTGCACCCCAGCAGCGTGCGGGCCGTCTGCGCCCGCTGGGCCCGGGCCAGCGCCTGCGGTCCCGCCCCGACCTCGGCCGTCAGCAGGCGGTGCAGGTGCCGTTCGCTGTAGCCGAGCCGCGCGGCCAGGCCCGCCACGCCCTCCCTGTCGACGAGCCCGTCGGCGATCAGCCGCATCGCGCGGGCGACGAGGTCCCCGCGGGCGTTCCACTCGGGTGAGCCGGGAGCGGCGTCAGGACGGCACCTCTTGCACGCCCGGAAGCCGTTGACCTGGGCCGCCGCCGCAGTGGGGAACAAGCGCACGTTCCGCCGGTGGGGCATGACGGCCGGGCAGCTCGGGCGGCAGTAGATGCCCGTGGTGGTCACCGCGACGTAGAACCACCCGTCGAAGCGGGGGTCGCGGCTGCGCATCGCCGCGTAGACGGCCTCCTCGTCAACCATCCCTGCCAGCATGCCAGCCGCTCACCGCGGGAGACCGGCGGGCATCGGACATCGACGCCTCGATACCTGGGAACACCGGACCGTTCGCCTGCCAGGGCGTCGGCGGCTCGACGGGCCGTTGTCGGGTCGCTCGTTTCGCCAGGTGTCGGAGGTCGGTGGCTTGACGGCCGATGGCCGCCAGCGTTGGGCGGGGCGTCCCCGTCAGGCTGGCGCGCATGCCTGTTGTCGATGATCTTTCGCGCGGCCGGTCGGGCGTCTACCGGCGTACGCTCGCCGGCCGCGACTTCCGCCTGTTGTGGATCGGCTCGTCACTGTCGCTGGTCGGCGACGGGATGACGTTCGTGGCTTTGACCTGGATCATGCTGTCCCAGCCGGGCGGGACCCGGCAGTTGGGGCTGCTGACCGTCTGTTACACGCTGCCGGTCTTCGTCGGCGGGTTGCTCGCGGGGCCGGTCCTGGACCGGTTCGACAAGCGGCACGTGCTGGCCGCCGACAGCGTGGTGCGCGGGCTGGCCATGGCGTCCGTGCCGGTCGCCGCGTGGCTCGGGGAGGTGCCCGCGGCGCTGCCGTTCGTCGTCGCGGCGGTGTACGGGCTGTTCAAGATGGTGCCGCTGGCCGGGTTTCCCGCGGCGATCCCTGACCTGGTCGCGCCCGAGCACCGGGACGCGGCCAACGCGCTGGAGTCGTTGAGCTTCAGCGTGGCCGGGATGATCGGTCCCGCTCTGGGCGGTCTGCTGATCGGCGTGGCCGGGGGTGAGGTCGTGCTCGCGTTCGACGCGCTGACGTACGCGGTGCTCGCCGTCACGGCCCTGTGCGTCCGCCGCCCCCTGAAGCCGGACGCCTCCACCGTCGGCCGCCCCCTCAAGACAGAAGCCGCCGCGCGCCGGTTCATGGGGACGTGCGGCGGTGTGCGCGTGTTGCTACGGGATCCGGTGCTGGCGGCCACCACGGCGGCGTTCATGGCGTTCAACGTCGCCATGGGCATGCTGCTCGTCGCCGGGCCCTGGCTGGCCAAGAATCAGTTGTCCGGCGGCCCGAGCGCCCTCGGCCTGGTGCTGGCCGCGATGGCGGCCGGTGAGCTGGCCGGAGCGGCCGCCGCCGGAGCCCGGCAGCCGCGGGGCCGCCCGGTCGTCGCCATCGCCGTGGTGCAACTCGTCGCCGCGACCGGTTTCCTGGCGGTGGCGCTCGCGCCGCACGCCCCTGCCGTCGCCGCCGGTTACCTGGTGATCGGGCTGTTCAGCGCCCCGATGACCGTCTGGGCGCAGTCGTTGCGCATGGCGCGCATTCCCGCGCCGCTGCGCGGCCGGGGCTTCGCGATCCTCCGCACGCTCATGCAGGCCACCCCGCCCCTCGGCGCCGCCTGCGTCACCCCGCTGATCGATTCGGGACGGCTCCTCCCGGCCGCCCTGGCCATGGCGCTCACCGCGGCGCTGCCCGCCGTCGCGTTGCTCGCGTTCGCCCTGCGGGCGAGCCGATGCTGATCGCGAGCAAACGCCGGCGCGTACGTCCTGCGGGTGAGCGGGCGACGTTCACCCGCCGGCGCGAACCAGGGCCCGTCGGCGGGCGAACACCCGGGCCGTCACCGCTGCCACCGCCAGGGCCATGAGCCTGCCCGGCAGGGCGGAATAGTACGGCGTGCTCTGACTGGTGTGGTCGTAGTGCCGGGGGCCGACGGCCGCGTACACCGACCAGATCAGCAGCGGGCCCGACACACCCGCGGCGATCCCCGCGTCCCGGCTGCCCGTCCGCCGGGCCGCCAAGGCCGCGACCACCGCCACACGGCGACGGGCATGACCAGCGTCAGCAACGGCCACGACGGCTCGGCGTCGGCCGCGTCCAGCACCTCCTGGGCCGTACGGATCAGGACGAACCCGGCGAGCCCCATCCCTGCCTCTGCGTGCCGGAGTGCGACGACCCGGGCGCCGCGCCGATGCCGCCGCCGGCCAGCGACGCCACCAGCGCCACGGCCGCCGGTTCGCCCGTCGCCTGGAGTGCCTGCTCATACTGCACCGCGCCTGCCGTCACCGCGCACCCGAGCCAGGCGGCGAGCGGCACCGCGAGGAACCCGGCCCGCCCGCCGGGCAGCCGGCGCGACGATCACGGCCACGATGACGACTCGCTTGTTCCGCATCCGCCCACGAAATCATGAAATGTACGGCTCGGCAGGGAAGTGCGGCACCTGCGGCGTATGCGCTGGAGGAGTGTCGACCCGCGGGAAATGCGGCCTGGCAGGGAAAGCCGAGCCCCCGCCGCAGACGGCTTGGTGGAGAGCATCGGAGGCGCCGGGGTGCACCGTGATCGGATGTCCACTGGTGCGGACGTGCCCAGGGCCGCCTCCCACGGTGCCGAGAGCAGCTCGGTCCCGCGGCGTGGACGGTTGGGTGCGGAGGGGCGAACCGCGGCGTGGCGGGGAAGTGGTGAGCCGGGGCGGTCAGGGGGTGTGGAG
>NZ_POUD01000570.1 GCF_003236395.1 Nonomuraea aridisoli
CCCCCGTGCCCGGTCCCTCGGCCGCCGCCCCCGCTTCCGGGCACGGCGCCGGGTTCGGCGACCGCCCCCGTGCCGGGTCCGTTGACGATGTGCAGCACCAGCTCGCCGTCGCTGCGGCCGAGGTCGACGGCGACACCCGCCCCCGGCGCGTGGCGCATCACGTTGGACAGCGACTCCTGCACGATCCGGTACGCCGACAACCCCACGGCCGGCGGCAGCCCCTCCAGCGAGCCGGACCGTTTGACGAGCACCGCCAGCCCGGCGGCGCGGGCGTTGGCGACCAACTCGTCGATCCGGTCGAGCCCCGGTTGCGGGGCGGTGTCGGCGCGGCCCTCCGGATCGCGCAGCACGCCGAGGACCTGGCGCAGCTCCGCGATCGCCTCCAGCGACAGCTGCCGGATCTCGGCCAGCCCGGCCTCAAGCTGCGCGGCGTCGCCCGCCGCCTTCAGCGGCACCGCCTCCGCCTGGATCGCGATCACCGACATGTGGTGCGCCACCACGTCGTGCAACTCCCGCGCGATGCGGGCCCGCTCCTCCAGCACGGCCTGGGCGCCCTCGGCCTGCCGGGTACGGCGTTCCTCCTCGACGAGCCGGGCCGTCGCCGAGCGGCGTACGCGGACGTTGTAGCCGAACACCACCGCCACCGACACCCCGAGGGTCACCAGCGCCATCGAGTTGGGGTTGACGATCCACGCGGTCAGCACCGTGACGGCCCAGACGGACATGGTGATACGGCGCTCGCAGCGCACGGCGACCGAGTAGAGGACCAGCAGGTACGCGATGATCAGCGGCGCCGGATACGGTGGCGTGGCGCCGTCGAGCCGGATGGTCACCCAGATGACGACCGGCAGCAGCACGGCCGCGACCCGCCACGCGGCCAGCGGCCGGCGGTCGCGCAGCGCCAAGGGCAGGGCGACGCCGACGGCGGTCAGATGGACCAGGCTCTCGCCGACCGGCTGCCCGGGAACTCGCGCGTTCCAGTTGACCACCGTGGAGACGGTGATCCCGTAGAGGACCACCGCCAGTGCGATGTCGGCCACCTGCACGAGGCCGACCCTCCCGGACGGCAGCAGCGCCCCCAACGCGCGCGGCACCCGCATCGTCGGCCGCCGAGCCGGGGGAGCCGGATCCGCGTCCCCCCGGAAGAGCGCCAGCGCCACCGGCTCGACCACCACCCGCCCCCACCGGACGAGCCTGTCCCGTCCGTCAAGGAAAGGGGCTCCGCCGTCAGAGCTCCCTGCGAGCCCCACGCCACCGGGC
>NZ_POUD01000571.1 GCF_003236395.1 Nonomuraea aridisoli
CGCGACCAACACGCGTAAGATCGTCGGCAGCGTCAGATGTGTATAAGCGACAGAGCTCGAACACCTTCAGGCAAGACCAGAACAGCGCCTCCCCGCCGCATCTACCAGGCCGGGATCGCGCAGCACGATCGAGACCAGCCGCGTCATACCAGCCGACCTCCGGAAGAGCCGATGAGCAGCGGCGTAAGGGAAGAGACAGCGGGCGACCTGTTCATCGTCGCGACGATCACGCCCGGCCTCGCGGCGGCGGCCTGCGCGGCCAGACCGACTCAGCCCGGGGGAGAGGCCAGCACCCGCGTCAGCAGCGCGACCAGCCGGTCGCGCTCGTCCGCCGACAACGACGCCAGCAGCTCGTCCTGCACGCCCGCCAGCAGCCGGTCCAGCTCCTGCAGGTGACGCACCCCCTCCGGGGTGACCGTGACGATGTTGCGGCGCCGGTCGCCCGGATCCGGGCTGCGCTCCACGAACCCGCGCGCGACCAGCTCGTTCACGGTCGCCACGATGTCACTGCGGTCGATCCCCGTACGCCGCCCCAGCGCCGCCTGGCTCGCCGGCCCGAACTCCTCCAGCGCCGCCAGCAGCGCGAAATGGTAACGGCGCGCCCCGGCGCCGGCCAGCGCCCGGTCTACGAGCCGGTTGGCCGCCGTCGCGACCTGGTTGACCAACCGGCTCGGCAGCGCGCGCAGCCGGGCCGGGACGGTGCCCTCAGCGTCCTCCACGCCGCCCAACCTACCAATTCCGTTGGCACGACCATCAGGTATAGAGTTGGCCGCGCCAACATTGGCTCAACCAACAATCAGGGGAGTGCACCCATGACCGACCACCGCACCGACCTCACCCAGCTCATCCACCGCCTCTACGCCACCCTGGACGAAGCCCGCTTCGACGACCTGCACACCGTCTTCACCCCCGACGCCACCGTACGAACCGCCGGCGGCCTCGCCCAAGGCCGCGACGCCGTCATCGCCCAGGCCACCCGCACCCACGCCACCGAACGAACCCAGCACCTCGTCACCAACACCCTCATCGACCTCGACGGCGACCACGCCACCATCCGAGCCGACCTCCTCGTCACCTTCACCCACCACCTGTCTCTGATACACATCTCCGAGCCCACGAGACTAGCGCTCATCTCGTATTCCGTCTTCTGCTTGAAAAAAAAAAAACCGCAAGAATTCATTAACTGCACATTCGGGATATTTCTCAATATTGGTGAGCCCGCAGAATTCGGAAAAAATCGTACGCTAAGGTTTTCC
>NZ_POUD01000572.1 GCF_003236395.1 Nonomuraea aridisoli
CTCCCTATGCGACCCGCCCCCCTCCATACAGGGAAGGATCAACCCTTGACTACTCCGGACACCGAACCCACCACAGTCGCGAATGACGTGTCTCATGCTTCCGACCTGCGGGCAGCGGCGCGATGGCTGGTAGGCGTATGTGGCTCTGTGGTGACCGTGTTACTGGCCAGCATCCATTTGCGCGGCTTCGCAAGCATCGGCGAAGCCGGCGTTTGGGCCGGGGTGTTGGCTCTCATCGGAGCAACAACCGCTCTCTGTAGTGTGCTGTGGACCCTCTACGCAGCCGCAGCCGTCTTGGCGGCGCCACGCCGAAGCTTAGACGAACTTGCCATGCTCGACCGTGCGGACAACAGCAACTTCCCGAATCGCCGCCTTGAGGAGCCGAAGTCAGCACTCGTCTCTTATTTAGTGGTCGAACGCCGCATGGACTTGTTGGGCATGTCGAGAGACGCCATATGGGAGCTGGCAAGGGATCTAGCGCAGGCTCTGAAGGCAACGACCCTTCCGCAGCCCCCCGGAGCAAAGATACAGATCGGCACATATACCTACAATACGGACGACGACTCCGACAGTGCGGCGCTAGTCAGTCTAGCCCTTGACCTCGAAACACGTGCCCAACGCGTTGTAGACGCCGCCGCGTCGTTCGAAACGCGTTGCCGTTTCAAACGGTTACGGAAAGGCATGAAGGTTGCATGCATACCCTTCGTTGCGAGTGTCCTGCTGCTCCTGTGGCTACAAACACTTCCGCCGGTCCTTATGAACGTCAAAAAGCCGATCGAAGTTCAAGTGATCACACCGAAGGTCAACAGTGACCCTTGCTCAGGAAGGGTCTTAGAAGGTGTTGCGATCGGAGGCACCATGGACGAGCCCATCGTCGTGATCCCCTCGCAAGGCGGCTGTCCTCCCAAAAAAATCACTGACACCGACGAGCTCATCGTTGTCCCAGTCCTCAAATAAAACATCTTGTCGAGCGAGGCCGGTCGATCGGAACGCACGTTCTCTATGACGCGCATGGAGCGCGCCTCGACAACGAACACGGCCGTGCGCCCGGCCCGTACGGTCCTCGGGTCGTACGGGCCGGGGGTCAGAGCAGGGAGTCGCGGTGGGAGGCCGCCTCCTCCCGGAGGGCGGTGAGGAAGGCGGTGGTGTGGCCGTGCGGGTGGGGGTCGCCGGTGTGGCGGCCGTAGAGGATCCAGCAGCTGTGGATGCCCGACAGCAGGTTCTCCACCAGGTCGGGGG
>NZ_POUD01000573.1 GCF_003236395.1 Nonomuraea aridisoli
CCTCCTCACCCCCACCACACCAGTCCTGGCCCTCGAGACGCTCAGCACCACATCCACCACCGCCCTCCACCATGCGGCCGGACCGATCACCGCCACCACCCCGGCCACTGCACTTCCCCAGGCCGGCCTCACAGGCGGCGGCACGCCGGTGGCGGGACGTCGTGGGGGGTCCTCGGCCGGCGAGCGGGCGGTTGAGAGGCGGGTGGCGTTGATCGGGGTTCCGGGGCTGGAGTGGAGTGACATCGATCAGGTCAACACCCCGGCCTTGTGGCGGCTCGTCGGGCAGGGTGCCTCGGGGTCGCTGTCGACGCGGGCCGTGCCTCCTCCTGAGCGGGGGATCACCTGCCCCGTCGCCGGCTGGTTGACCGTGTCCGCCGGGCAGCGGGCCGGGACGGATGTGCGTGGCTGTCCTGAGCCGCCGGTTCCACAACCGTCCGGAGAGGGTGCCACGGTGCCGGGATGGGCGGCGATGGCGGCGTACCAGGCCGAGACCGGATACGACGCGCGCATCGGCACGCTGGGGGGACTCGTCGCTGACAACGGCGGCAAGGTGGCCGCCATCGGACCGGGCGCCGCCCTGGCCGCCGCCGACACGTCCGGAAATATCGCCAAATACGCCCCTACTCCCGAGGCGCTCACCGACCTGGCCCCGTACGACCTGATCGTCTTCGACGCCGACGACCTCGCCCAGGCCTGGTTCAACCGCCCTCACGACGAGTACGGCGTCCCCACAGCCCTCCCGGCGCCCGAGCGCCGAGCCGCGGTGGCGGAGGCCGATCGCCGGATCGGCGCCCTGATCGACCGGCTGCCTCCCGGCGCCACGATCCTGCTGGCCGGCGTATCCGACGTCACCCCCGACGCCCACCTGCACGTGGCGCTGGCCGCCGGCCCGTCCGCCACAGGACAACCCTTCCCGTACGGGCACCTCACGGCCACCTCCACCCGCCAGGACGCCCTGGTCACCATCACCGACCTCACCGCCACGGCCGTCCAGCTCCTGGGCCTGGACGCGCCCCGCGGGATCGTGGGCCGCCCCTGGCAGGCAGGCGGCCCGGCCCCGGAGACGCCGTCCGCCACGGTGACCGAACTCGCCGACGCCGACCTGGCCAGCAAGGTGCTGCGCGAGGTCCGCGGCCCGTTCTTCACCGTTTTGGTGACGGTCCAGCTGGTCTTCTACGCCCTCGCCGCCCTGGCCCTCCGCCGCCGCCGTACGACAC
>NZ_POUD01000574.1 GCF_003236395.1 Nonomuraea aridisoli
ACCCCGACCCCATCGAACGCGACAGGCCCGGCCCGTCACCACGGCGGCGCGCGAACCGCACGTTCCTGGAGCTCCGCACCCCGCTGTCGGGCCTGGCCCATGAGGCGATGATCAGGGACGACACCGCGACCGCCTTGGCCACCCTGAGCACCCTGACCGCCCCACCCACCGGCCCCGCCGGCAAAGGCAGGACCCGGCCGACCGGCACACAACCCACCAACACAGAACTGATCACCTCACACTCGACCAACACCACCATCACCGGCCGCTCCTCAGCGATGCCGGACAACGCCAAGCCGCTCCGCACGGGGACGCCCACCACAGCAACGCCCACCACCGACACGAGCACCGCAGAAACTCACGCCCCCAGAACGCAAGCCACCGCAACGGGCACCACCGGAACCGGCACCGCAGGGACGGGAACCGCAGGGACCGGGGCCGGCGGGACGGCCGTGGTCGTTGGCGGAGGTGGGGCGGGTGCCGCGGTCGTGACGGCGCTGCGCCGTGTCTCCCCGGAGCAGTTGGCGCATGCGTGCCGCCTCGGCCTGTCCGCGGCAGGACCGGCAGCGCTGTGGGCGGCCACCGGCGTCCGGCCGCTCGCCCGTGCGCTGGACGCGCTGGACCCGGCCCTGCGCGCCCGCCACGATCACCTGGACCTTCTCCTGGCCGACGCGCCGCTGCCGGGCTCCCTGCGCGCGCTCGCCCGGCACGAGGCGATCGCGCCCGCCCGGACGATGGAGCTGGTGGCCCGGCGCGTCCGGGCGACGCTCGGCCAACTGGCCCACGCCGACGACCCGGTGCTCGCGTACCGCGTCGCGCGCGACGCCGACACGGCGGTCCTGTGCGCGCTCGTCATCGCGGTCACCGGCCGCGCGGACGGGCCGCCGACCGTCGCGGTGACCGCTCCCGGCGAGGTGTCCGTGCCCGGCTTTCCGCGTTCGAGCCTGGCGGACCCGGACGGGCCATGGCAGAGGGCGTTCCCAGGCGCCGTGGAACTGGGCGCGGACCTGGAGGTCTTCTGGGCGCGGGTCGCCTCGGACGGCCTCCGCGTCCCGACCGCTTGGCTCGGCCGGGGCGGCTGGCCCGCCCTCTGGCAACGCTCGGCCCGGAGGTGAGCTCCGTTCGGGTGGGCCGGAGATGGGGCTGGCGTCGGCTGGAAGGGCAAAGGATGTCCGGGAAGTGGTGCGGGTGGGCTGTGGCGCCCCACAC
>NZ_POUD01000575.1 GCF_003236395.1 Nonomuraea aridisoli
CCCGACGCACGTCCCGCTGCGGCAGGAGGCTTCGGCGGGTGGGCGGTATGACGTCGTCCCCGTCGGCAGGCGGCTGGACACCGGTGCCGCGCTGGAGCTGAGGCTCGGCATGCTGGCCCGCCACACCGCCGTCTTCGCCGGCTCCGGATCGGGCAAGACCGTGTTCCTGCGGCGGCTGGTGGAGGAATGCGCCCTGCACGGCGTCTCGTCGATCGTGCTCGACTCCAACAACGACCTCGCCCGCCTGGGCGACCCCTGGCCCGCCCCGCCCGCGGGGTGGAACGCCGACGACCCCGGCAAGGCGGCCCGCTACTTCGCCGAGTCCGAGGTCGTGGTCTGGACGCCGGGGCGCTCCCGCGGCCGCCCGCTGAGCTTCCAGCCGCTCCCGGACTTCGCTGCCGTCCTCGACGACCGCGACGAGCTGGAGTCCGCACTCGGCCTGGCCGTCGCCTCCCTCGCCCCGCGCGCGAACGTGAGCGGCGACACCGCCAAGGCCCGCAAGGGGAAGGCCGTGCTGCGCCAGGCGCTCGAACACTTCGCCCGCTCGGGCGGCGGCGGTTTCCCCGCGTTCCTCGGCATGCTGGCCGCGCTGCCGTTCGAGGCCAGCAGGATCGACCGGGCCGACATCATCGCCGCCGAGCTGGGCCAGCTCCTGACGGCGGCGACGATCAACGACCCGCTCTTCGCGGGCGACGGCGAGCCGGTGGACCCGGCCCGGCTGCTCACCCCGTCCGCGGGCAGACGGGCGCGCGTGTCGGTCGTCAGCCTCGTCGGCCTCAACGAGGACGCGCGGCCGGGCTTCGTCAGCAGGCTCCAGATGGCCCTGTTCTCCTGGATCAAGCGGAACCCGGCCCGCGACCGCCCCCTGACCGGCCTGTACGTCATGGACGAGGCCCAGGCCCTCGTACCGGCGACGCCGAAGACCGAGGCCCTGGCCAGCACGCTGACCCTGGCCTCGCAGGCCCGCAAGTACGGCCTCGGCCTGGTCTTCGCCACCCAGGCGCCGCGCGGGCTGCACAACCAGATCGCCGGCAACGCGACCACCCAGTTCATCGGCCGGTTGAACAGCCCCACGCAGATCTCCGTGGTCCAGGCGCTGGCGCGCGCCCGCGGCGGGCGGGCCGACCGGGTGGGACGTCTGGAGACCGGGCAGTTCTACGCCGTGAGCGACGGCGTGCCGGAGGTGCTGATCCGTAC
>NZ_POUD01000576.1 GCF_003236395.1 Nonomuraea aridisoli
CGACCCCCCGGCCGGCGCCTCCGCCCGGCCCGAGGGCCCGGTAGCCGTTCGGCGGCGGGTGCTCGGCGACGTCGGGCAAGGGCTCCGGTACGTTCGGCGAGCCGCGGCGACCCGGGGCCTGCTGGTCGCCAACAGCGTGTACCTGCTGGCCAACGCGGCGCTCACCGCCCTGCTCGTCCCGTTCGGCGTGACCCAGCTGGGCGGCAGCGTCCAGGTCGGCTATCTGCTCTCTGCGCTCGGGCTGGGCTTTCTCGCCGGCGCGCCCCTCAGCCGCCGGCTCGCCGACCGCGGCGCCGCCCGAACGACTGTCGCCGCCGGTCAGGCGCTGGTCGCCGGCGCGTTCGCGCTGCTGTTCAACAGCACCGAGCTCCCCGTCGCGCTGGCCGCCGCGTTCCTGCTGGGGCTACCGGCGGTGACCGTGCTGGTCTCCGTGCACACCTGGGTGCAGCGGACGACCCCGGAGGGCCTGCTCGGCCGGGTCAGCGCGGCGTTCCTGACCCTGGAGGCCGCCGCCACGATGCTCGGCGCCCTCGCGGGCCCCGCCCTGAGCGAGGCGTCCGGAATGCCGGTGGCACTCAACGCCGCCTGCGCGGTCGCCCTGCTGTCCGCCCCGCTCACCCTCTGGCTCGTCCCCAGTGCTCATAGGCCCCGCTCCGCGCGGCCGGCTCCATGACCCCAATGCCGCCGCCTCCCCCACTCCGGTCGTCGTCACGCCCCTCCAGGCGACGGCGGCTCCCTCGCGGTGCCTGACTGTGTCAGATTCAGCTGTAAAGATGTGAAGAATGTCTTCGCAAAGTTCTCGCCAGCGAAGGAAAATATTGAGATCGTGAACCACGACGCTGCGCCCCCCAGCCCAAGGAGTGGTTCATGCGCAGATTATTGGCGATCTCCCTCGTCGCCGCGTTGCCGTTGAGCACCGTGACGGCGGCCCACGCCCAGGCACCCGACGACCGCCAGCAGGCCTTCGCGGCGGCCGCGGAGGAGTTCCAGGTGCCCGAGAGCGTGCTGCTCGGCGTCTCCTACCTCGCCTCACGCTGGGACGACCACGCCGGTCAGCCGTCCAGCGACGCGGGATTCGGCCCGATGCACCTGACCGACGCCGCCGCGTTCACCGGCTCCAACCACCACCACGAGGGCGCGGAGGACGCCCGCGGCGACGAGAGCCGGCCCCTGCCCGTCGCCCCGCCGCCGGCC
>NZ_POUD01000577.1 GCF_003236395.1 Nonomuraea aridisoli
GCTAGTGAGCCGGTATTGAGTTCCGGTGTCACCACATGAGGTGAGTTCCGTTTCACACCGAGGTGTAACCGTGACAGCGCATGAGTGTCGCGGTCAGTTGAAAGCATGGCTGACACCAGGCTGGAACCAGTGGTGCTGAGTGAGACCGAGCGGATCACCTTGCACGGATGGGCCACCCGCCGCACGACCGCGCAAGGACTGGCCTTACGGGCACGGATAGTGCTGGCCTGCGCCGAGGGCGGCAGCAACATGGCGGTGGCCGGACGATTACAGATCCACCGCAAGACCGTCGCGCGCTGGCGCAGCCGGTTCCTGCGGGATCGGCTGGACGGATTGAGCGACGAGCCACGACCAGGGGTACCGCGTACCATCACCGACGCCCAGGTGGAAGAAGTGGTGGTACGTACCCTGGAGCAAGTGCCCGAAGGGGCCACGCACTGGTCCAAGCGAGAACTGGCCAAGCAGGTGGGTATCTCACCCACCAGCGTGCTGAGGATCTGGCGGGCGTTCGGCCTGCAACCATGGCGCACCGAGACGTTCAAGATCTCCCCCGACCCACTGCTGATCGACAAGATCCGGGATGTGGTGGGCTTGTATCTGGCTCCGCCGGCGAATGCGGCGGTGTTCGCGATCGATGAAAAGCCGCAGATCCAAGCCCTGTCCCGAACATCGCCGGTGTTGCCGATGCTGCCCGGCGTCCCAGAGCGGCGCAGCTTCGACTACATCCGGCACGGCACCGTCGATCTGTTCGCGGCGTTGAACACCGCGACCGGCAAAGTGATCGGCAAGCTGTCGGCACGACACCGCGCCATTGACTTCCGCGACTTCCTGGCTGAGATCGACCGCCAGACCGAGCCCGGCCTGGCGGTCCATGTGATCTGTGACAACCTGTCCGCGCACAAGGCGCCGGTAGTCCATGCCTGGCTACTGGCGCACCCGCGTTTCACCTTGCACTTCACCCCGACCTACTCCTCCTGGATCAACCAGGTCGAACGCTGGTTCGCCGAGCTCGAACGCCGCTGCCTGGAGCGTGGCGTGTTCTGCTCGCTGGATGACCTGAAGGTCGCGCTCGAGGAGTGGATCAAGGTCTGGAACGACAACGCCCGGCCCTTCAAGTGGACCAAGACCGCCGACCAGATCATCGACCGGATCTGCCGCTACTGCGACAGGATCTCAGGACCGGCTCACTAG
>NZ_POUD01000578.1 GCF_003236395.1 Nonomuraea aridisoli
CGCGCTCGAGGAGTGGATCAAGGTCTGGAACGACAACGCCCGGCCCTTCAAGTGGACCAAGACCGCCGACCAGATCATCGACCGGATCTGCCGCTACTGCGACAGGATCTCAGGACCGGCTCACTAGGCCGTGTCCGGCAGATCTTGATCTCGGTTCTATGGGTCAATGGCAACCATGGTCCGTCGACATGAGCTGACCGATGCCGCCTGGCAGCGCATCGAGCCATTACTGCCTGCCCAGCCGGCACGAGGAGGCCGATGGCTGGATCACCGCACGATCTTGAACGGCATCTTGTGGAAACTGGCCACCGGCGCTCCCTGGCGCGACGTCCCCGAACGCTACGGCAACTGGAAAAGCATCTACGAGCGCTACCGCCGCTGGGCCGGCGACGGCACCTTCGACGCCCTGTTGCGCCACGTGCAGGTCCATGACGACGCCATCGGCCGTCTGGACTGGACCGTCAGTGTCGACTCCACCATCGTGCGGGCACATCAGCACGCCGCGGGCGCCCGCAAAAAGGGGAGACGGCCGGGACGAAAGCCGCATCCCGGCAAGCACTCGGCCGATCCCGCGGCGGACTGACCACCAAGATCCATCTGGCTGTGGACGGCCGAGGCCTGCCCCTGGCCATCATCCTCACCCCGGGCAACGTCAACGACTGCACCGTCCTGCCCGACGTACTCGCCCGCATCCACGTCCCCCGCCCAGCGGCGGGGCGACCCCGCTGCACCCCAGACCGCATCATCGCGGACAAGGCCTACAGCTCTGCTGCCATCCGCCGCCTGCTGCGCCGGCGCGGTATCGCCGCCACCATTCCCGAGCGGGCGGACCAGAAAGCCGGCCGGGCCCGCCGGGGCAGCCGAGGAGGACGACCTCCACGCTTCGATCCACTGCTCTACAAGCGCCGTAATGTGGTCGAACGCTGCATCGGCAAGCTGAAGCAATGGCGCGGCATCGCCACCCGCTACGACAAGCTCGCCCGCCACTACCAGGCTGCCATCACCCTGGTCACCGCCCTGTTATGGATCAATCAATGATCCAGCGGACACGGCCTAGGAGTGTCCTGAAGATCTTGGCGGTCTGGCCAGGTGGGGTTTCGGGATTCAGACTCGGGTCATGATGGGTCGTCAGAGGGTTCCGGCCGGGCCTGAGGTGTGGGTCGTGTGCCGGGAGATGATC
>NZ_POUD01000579.1 GCF_003236395.1 Nonomuraea aridisoli
GGATGTTGATCAAGGGTTAGCAACGATCCGCGACACGCCGTGTGCAAGCTGGTTTTCTGTTTCTGTATCCGATATCTATGGGGCCCATGAGTGGCAAAGTAGGCCGCCCCGGCAAGGGGCCACGCAAGCCGATCATGGTCCGTACCCCGGTCGATCTACACGCCGACCTGGACAGGGCGTGGCGCGCTGCTGGGTACGCATGCCTGAACGACTACGTCGTGGACGTGCTTGCCGCAGCGCACGGGCGCAAGGTCAAGCCTCCGGCCCAGTCGGAGCAGGCCACCCTGCCGCTCGCTGAAACTGCCGCCGCGTAGCACTATGCGGCTCCCCGACCTACCCCTAGAGGAGACGTAGGCGCCGAGGACGGGCGCCATAAAAGCCACGAGGGCCCTCGCGCGCATCTACCGCCAAGCAGTTCGCGCAAGGACCCTCGAAAATCACCGCCGGCTCCGGCGGGCCTTTCGCATGCCTTGGAGCCGGACCAGTAGCTAGGAGCCAGAGTATCAACGGGCCCCCGGCTCTGCCAGTCATGCCCGAATCCGGCGTGTCGGAAACGGGCGAAACTGGCACAGCCCACACCAGCAGACGCGTGAAGCGTCGCCGGCGCGCGGTCGCGTACGAGCACCCCGACCGGCTGCCTGCCGTCCCTACCCGGACGTGGTTCCGGGTGTTCCGCCTGTCGTGGCGGCGCGGCTACCTGCGCGACGAGGCCGCGCACCGGATGGCCGCCCATCTCACCCACTGGGCGACAACGCGCGGCATCGTGCGCGACATGCGGCGGGTGATGGACGCCTACGCCGCCGTTCACCAGGTGTCCGTACGCACCGGCTGGAAGGACCTGGCCCGGCTGGTCGACGCGGGCCTGGTGCGCAAGGTGGCCGGCAGCGCTCCCGGCCGGGCTGCCGTGTACGCGCTCGTGCTGGACCTGGCGCGCCTGCGCGCGGACTTCCCGAAGGACTTGGGCCGCGAGATCGAGAAGACCGCCGACGACCCGAAGTCCCGGGCCGCGGGCAAGCCGACGCTCGCCAGCATCCACGCCGCGCTGTCCGCGTGCGTGACCGTCCAGTACGGCGCCGCATCCACTCCAACGCCCGTCCGGTCGTTCTGCTGTGGACAAGTTCACACGTCCCCTTATACGCGAGAAGGCCCCGCCCCTCCCCC
>NZ_POUD01000057.1 GCF_003236395.1 Nonomuraea aridisoli
CATCTCATCGCGGCCTCCTTCCACGGGGTGAGCATGCGGTACAACCTCGTCCCGATGCGGGGCCGGCAGATCAACCAAGGGCTGATGGCCCGCGTCGAGAACGGGGCCCGCGCCTGCCTGGAAGGCGACGGCAGCGTGGCCGACTACCGGGTGCGCCTGCGCTACCCCGACCGCAAGGCGCTCGCGCCCGACCGCATCCACGTCACCATGACCCCGAAGATCTCCGGCGTGACCCGCCGGATCACGCTCACGCTGCCCAACGACACTCTGTCCGAGCAGGAGTTCGACGCCTGGGGCGAGCGGATCGCCCGAGCCTTCCGCGAGGCCCGCTGCGACCGGGACGGCGCCTAGCCCGCCACGCCGGTATCGATGGTCAGCAGACGATCGCCGAGAAAGTTGTGGAATACCTCCATGCCGCAGTGTGTCCGTTCTGGTGTGGGATCGAGCCCATGAACGATGTAGGCAAGCAGCGCAGGTTCCCCACCGGCGACCTGGCGAGAGTGGCGGTGTTCGCCGCGCTCATCGCGGTCCTCGGCATGCCCGGCTCGCTGAACGTCTTCGGCAACGCCGTCCCCATCACCCTGCAGACCCTCGGCGTCATGCTGGCGGGCGTGATCCTCGGCACGTGGCGGGCCGCGCTGGCCGTCGTCGTGCTCCTCGTCCTGGTGGCCGCGGGGTTGCCGTTGCTCTCCGGCGGGCGGGGCGGGCTCGGGGCGTTCGTCGGGCCGTCGGCCGGCTTCCTGATCGGCTGGATCCCCGGCGCGGCCGTGACCGGCTGGCTCGTCGAGCGGGCGGGCCGCAACCCGGGCATCGTCCAACTCGTCGTGGCGTGCCTGGTGGGCGGCGTCGGCGTGATCTACCTGTTCGGCATCCCGGTGCAGGCCGTCGTCACCGGCGTCCCCCTCGGCACGACGGCCGGGCTCTCGCTGGTCTTCCTGCCCGGCGATCTGATCAAGGCGGTGCTGGCCTCCCTGATCGCCCGGGGCACCCAGCGGGCCTACCCCGACGCGGTCCCGGCCGTGCACCAGGAACGCCTGCGCGCCGGCAGGGAGCGTTGACCGTTCGATGCCCGTAGCGCAAGACGTGATCAGGCACGCCGCCGAGCGACCCTCCAAGCTCGCGGTGTGCGGCCCGGGAGGCGAGCTCACCTACGCCGAGCTCGCCGGCAAGATCAGCGGTGCCGCCCGGCACCTGCTGCGCCGGGGGATCGGCCCCGGCGCCATCGTCGCCCTGGCTCTGGCCGACCCGGTCGAGCTGCTGGCCGCCGTGCTGGCGGCCGACCTGGCGGGGGCGACGCCGCTCATCGGCGACCACACCTGGGACCGGCGCCGCTGGTCCCAGGTCACCGCCCCGGTCGGCCCCGTGGCGTTCGTCGGCAGGCCGCTGCCGTACGCCGCCGGGCCGCCCGTACGCCGGGAACCGCAACCGGACGACCTGGCGTGGGCCTGCTTCAGCTCCGGCAGCACCGGCCGGCCGCGCGCGATCGTCCGCCGCCGTGCCTCGTGGACGGCATCGTTCCCGCACCTCGGCGACCTGGCCGGGATCGGCCCCGACGACGTGGTGCTGGTGCCGGGCCCGCTGGTGTCCTCCCTGTACGCCTTCGCCGCCGTGCACGCCCTGGCCGTCGGCGCGACGGCCGTCGTGCCGGGCCGCTGGCCCGCGCGCCGTTCGCTGGCCGCCCATCTGGCGGGCGCGACGGTCGTGCACCTGGTGCCGCACCGGCTGCCCGACGTGGCCGGCCATCCCGGCTCGTCACTGCGCGCGGCCGTGGTCGGCGGCGCGGCCCTGGCCCCCGGCACGCGGGAGGAGGCCGGCCGCGCCGGGCTGCACGTGCTGGCCTACTACGGGGCGACCGAGCTGTCCTTCGTCGCCGTGGACGTCGACGGCGACGGGCTGCGCCCGTTCCCCGGCGTGGAGATCGAGGTCCGTCCCGAGGCGGGCTCCGCGTTCGGCGAGGTGTGGGTACGCTCCCCGTGGCTGGCCCAGGGCTACCTGGGCGACGCGGCGGGCCCGCTGCGGCGCGACCGCGACGGCTGGGTGACCGTCGGCGACGTGGCGGAGCCGTACCGGCCCGGGGAGGTGCTGCGGGTGCGCGGGCGCGGCGACGGCGCGATCCAGACCGGCGGCGCCACCGTGGTGCCCGAGGACGTCGAGGAGGTGCTGCGGAAGGTGCCGGGCGTGGGCGACGTCGTCGTGGTCGGCTCGCCGCACCCGTCGCTGGGCGCGGTGGTCACGGCCATCGTCGAGGGCGCGCCGCCCCGGTCGCTGCTGGAGGCGACCGCCAGGAGCGGCCTGGACGCCGCGCAACGGCCCCGCCGCTGGTACGGCGTGCCGAGCCTGCCGCGCACGGCGACCGGCAAACCCGCGCGCGCCCTGGTCGCGGCCCGCCTGGCGGACGGCGACCCCGGCATCCGGCGGCTGATCTGAACACGCCCCCCAGAAGTCACGAGGTCTGAACATGCGAGAAACCCCCGGCAACGCGCCCGTCGTCGTGGCGGCGCGGCGCACGCCCATCGGGACGGCGGGCCACGCCTACAAGGACCTGACCGTGGACCGGCTGGCCGCCCCGGTCATCGCGGCCGTCGCCGAGGACGTGCCCGGGCGGCGGGTCGAGGACGTCGTGCTGGGCAACTGCATGGGGCCGGGCGGCAACGTGGCCCGGGTGTCGGCGCTGGCCGCAGGGCTGGGGCACGACGTGCCGGGCCTGACGGTGGACCGGCAGTGCGGCAGCGGTCTGGCCGCGATCCTGGTGGCCGCCCAGGCGGTCCGCGCGGGCGAGATGGACCTGGTGATCGCCGGAGGGGCCGAGAGCGCCTCGACCGCGCCGCTGCGCACGCACCGGGGGGCCGAGACGCCCTACGCCCGGGCGCCGTTCGCCCCGGCCGGGCATCCCGACCCCGACATGGGGCCGGCGGCCGAGGCGCTGGCGGCCAGGTACGGGATCAGCCGGGAGCGCCAGGACGCCTACGCCTCGCGCAGTCACGCCCGGGCGCTGGCCGCCCGCGCGGCGGGGGCGTTCAAGGAGGAGATCGTGCCGGTCGGCGGGCGAGCCGACGACCAGCGGCCGCGCCCGCTGCGGGAGGCGTCGCTGGCCCGGCTGCCTGCGGCGTTCGTCCGGGAAGGTACAGTGACGGCCGGAAATTCCTCCCCGGTCAGCGACGGCGCCGCGGCGGTGGCCCTCGTGCCGGAACGCCTGCGCGCGGGCCTGCCGGGCCTGCGGCTGGTCGCCGGATCCGTCGTCGGGTGCGATCCCGCGCTGCCCGGGTGGGGCCCGGTGCCCGCGATCCGGCGGGTGCTGGCGCGTACGGGCGTGGAGTTGGAGCAGATCGCGGCGGTGGAGATCGTGGAGGCGTTCGCGGCGCAGGTGCTGGCCGTCACCGACGCGCTGGGCCTCGACCCGCTGGGCGCCGACGACGGGCGCGTCTGCCCCGGCGGCGGGGCGCTGGCGCTCGGCCACCCGTGGGGCGCGACCGGGGCGGTCGTGGTGACCCGGCTGTTCGGCGGGCTCGTGCGCGCGGCCGCCCCGCCGGGCACGCTCGGCCTGGCGGCGGCCGCGGTCGGCGGCGGGCTCGGCGTGGCCGCGTTGTTCGAGGTGGTCTGAGGTGGCCGCCGCGATCGACTTCTCCGACGTCCGCGTACGCTTCGGCGAGCGCGAGGTGCTGCGCGGCGTCACCGCCGCCCTGACCGAGCGCCGCGTCGGCGTGGTCGGCGCCAACGGCTCCGGCAAGAGCACGCTGGCCCGCCTCGTCAACGGCCTGGCGGTGCCCACCTCCGGCAGCGTCACCGTGCTCGGCCTCGACACCCGCCGCCACGCGGCGAAGATCCGGCGTGGCGTCGGGTTCCTGTTCACCGACCCCGACGCCCAGATCGTGATGCCGACGGTGGCCGAGGACGTGGCGTTCTCGCTGCGCCGCAAGGGCCTGACGCCCGAGGAGACCGACCGGCGCGTACGCGAGGTCCTGGACCGTTACGGCCTGGCCGGTCACGCCGACCACCCCGCCCACCACTTGTCGGGCGGCCAGAAGCAGCTGCTCGCGCTCTGCTCGGTCATGGTGCTGGAGCCGGAGATCCTCGTCATGGACGAGCCCACCACGCTGCTCGACCTGCGCCACTCCCGCCAGGTCGCCGCGCTGCTGCGCGACCTGCCGCAGCAGGTGCTGGTCGTCACGCACGACCTTCCGCTGCTGGAGGACTTCGACCGGGTGCTGGTGCTCGACGAGGGCCGCGTCGTGGCCGACGGCGCCCCGCGCGAGGCCATCGGCCACTACCGCAAGCTCATGGCATGAACGGCCTGACGGGCGCGTACGTCCCGGGCGTCTCGCCGCTGCACCGCCTGCCCGCCGGGGCCAAACTGGCCGGGCTCGCCGTGGCCTGCACCGTGCTGGTGCTGCTGCCCTCGCTGCTCGCGCTGGCCGTCGCGGCGGTCGTCGTGGCGGCCCTGTACGCGCTGTCCCGCGTGGGCGCGGCGGCCGCGTGGGCGCAGGTGCGGCCGGTGCGCTGGTTCGCGGTCGTCCTGTTCGCCTTCCAGTTGCTGTTCGCGGGGCCGGAGACGGCCGCGGCGACGGTGCTGCGCGTGGTGCTGGCGGTGGCGCTGGCCGGGCTGGTGACGCTCACCACCCGCATGTCGGCCATGCTCGCGGCGCTGGAACGCTGCCTGTCGCCGGCGCGGTTCGTCGGCCTCGACCCGTTCCGGCTGTCGTTGTTGTTGTCGCTGACGGTGCGCAGCGTGCCGGTCATCGCGGCGCTGGCCGTGCGCGTCAGGGAGGCCCAGCGGGCCCGTGGCGTCGAGCGCAGCCTGCGCGCCTTCGCGGTGCCGCTGGTGGTGGGGTCGCTGCGGCACGCCGACGCGCTGGGGGAGGCGCTGAGCGCCCGTGGCCTCGACGACTGATATCCCAGTGTTGACTTATATAAGCGGAAGCTGAAAGACTCTGGTCGTGCACGCGTTCGACGTCCTCGGCGATCCGGTCCGGCGCCGGATCCTGGAGCTGCTGGCCGACGGTGAGCAGAGCTCGGGCGAGCTCACCGCCGTCATCCAGCGCGAGTTCGGGATCTCCCAGCCGGCCGTCTCCCAGCACCTGCGGGTGCTGCGCGACCACGGCTTCGCCAGGGTGCGGGCCCAGGGCACCCGCCGGCTGTACGCCGTCGAGCCGGGGCCGCTGCAGGAGGTCGATCTCTGGCTGGAGCGCTTTCGCGGCTTCTGGAGCCAGCGCCTGGACGCCCTGGCGACGGAGCTGGCTCGCGGCAGGCGCGAGCGCCGCATGACCAACGAGGCGAAGGAAACGTGATGGATATCGTTGACGAGCTCAACCGCGCACACCGCGAGCTGCTCGACGGCAAGCGCAAGACCGTGGCGCTGCGGCGCCGCTACGACGCCGACGTCGAGGACGTGTGGGACGCCTGCACCGACGCCGGCCGGCTGAGCCGCTGGTTCATGCCCGTCTCCGGCGATCTGCGGCTGGGCGGCACGTACCAGCTGGAGGGCAACGCGCACGGCGAGATCCTGCTGTGCGAGCCGCCGCGCCGGCTGCGGGTCACCTGGCTGTTCGGCGAGAACCCCGGCTTCTCCGAGGTCGAGGTCACCTTGTCGGCCGAGGACGGCGGCACCCTGTTCGAGCTGCGCCACACCGCCGAGGTGCCGGAGGAGTTCTGGTCGCAGTACGGCCCCGGCGCGACCGGCGTGGGCTGGGACCTGGCGCTGCTCGGCCTGGCCCTGCACCTGGCGGGCGGCGAGAAGGTCGACGAGTCGACGTTCCACGAGACCGACGAGGGCCGCCGCTACATCCTCGGCAGCAGCCGGGCGTGGGGCGACGCCCACCGCGCCGCGGGCGGATCGGCCGACGAGGTCGAGGCCGCCGTCACCGCCGTTTCCGCCTTCTACGCCCCGGAGTCCTGACATGACCCAGAAGACCACCACGGCGCTGATGTTCCAGAACGGCGACGCCGAGGAGGCGATGACCTTCTACATGTCGCTGTTCGACGACTCCAAAGTCGTCTTCGCCGAGCGTTTCGCCGCCGGCGAGCCCGGCGAGGGCACCATCAAGATGGCCGCCTTCACGCTGGCCGGCCAGGAGTACTTGTGCATGGACAGCTCCGTCCGGCACGAGTTCACCTTCACGCCGTCGATCTCCCTGTTCGTCACGTGCGACAGCGAGGACGAACTCACCCGCCTGTACGGCGCGCTGCTGGAGGGCGGTGTGGCGCTGATGCCGCTGGACTCGTACGGGTTCAGCAAGCGGTTCGGCTGGGTCCAGGACCGCTTCGGCGTCTCCTGGCAGCTCAACCTGCCCTGACAGGTCACTCGACCGGGAAGAGGATCGGGCTGAGCAGGTGGCGGGCGCGGCCCGGCGCGGGCTCGTGGGCCAGCCGGGGCACGATGGCCCGGCGCAGCTCGGCGATCAGCTCCTCCAGCTCCTCACGGCTGAGCCAGACGGCGTGCTGGCGGTAGCCCACCAGGTCGGCGGCCGGGTCGGCGCCCTCGTGGCCGAGATAGGCGTCGAACTCGGCGATGAGCGCCGCCATCGCCACCGCGAAGGCGCGCCGGTGGTCGTCGGCCGTCATCTTCGCGAACGTGTCCATGCCGATCGAGGCGTGTTCGCCGCGCAGCCGGTAGTGCCGCTCCACGGCGCCGCGCACCCGGCGCTCCTCGGCCACCTCCAGGATGCCGCCCTCGGCCAGCAGGTCGATGTGCCGGTAGACGGTGGCCTTGGAGACGCCGGGCAGGCGCTCGCACAGCTGCGACGTGGTCAGGGCGCGCCCGCCGCGCAGGGCGTGCACGATGCGCAGCCGTACGGGCTGGCCGAGCAGTTCCAAGGGGTCCACGCCGACACAATCTCATACCGTGCTACCTTTCTCAAAAATCGAGAAAGGTGATGCCGTGACGGGATCCGATCCGGGCTCGCGCGCCCGGGCAGTGGTGGAGCTGCTGGGTCAAGGCCGCTTCGACGAGGTCGAGGAGTTGCTCGCGCCGAGCCTGCGGGCGCTGGTGCCCACAGGGGGGCTGGGCGCCGCGTGGCTCGCCGGCACGGGCGGCAACGGCGCCGTCCGCGCGGTCGGGGAGGCGCGGTGCGACCCGGACGGGCCGGTCCGGGTGCCGGTGACGTTCGAGCGCGGCCTGCTCACCGCGGTGGTGTCGTTCGACGAGGCCGGGCTGCTCGACGGCCTGCGCGTCGACGACCCGTCCGCCCCCTCATGGACGCCGCCGCCGTACGCCCGCCAGGAGGCCTTCGACGAGCACGAGGTCACCGTCGGATCGGGCGAGCCGGCCGTGCCGGGGACGCTGGCGGTGCCGCGCGGCACGGGCCCGTGGCCGGGCGTCGTGCTGCTGGCCGGGGGAGGGCCGTTCGACCGCGACGGCACCACCGGGCCCAACAAACCGCTCAAGGACCTGGCGTGGGGCCTGGCCGGGCTCGGCGTGGCGGTGCTCCGCTTCGACAAGGTGACCTGCGCCCACCCGGGCCACGTCCCGCCCACCATGACCGACGAGTACGTCCCCCACGCGGTCGCCGCCGTACGCCTGCTGCGGGAACGCGCGGACGTCGGCCGGGTCTTCGTCGCCGGCCACAGCATGGGCGGCAAGGTCGGCCCGCGGGTGGCGGCGGCCGAACCGTCCGTCGCCGGGCTGGTGCTCCTGGCGGGCGACGCCGAGCCGATGCACCGGGCCGCCGTCCGCGTCGTGCGCCACCTGGCCGCGCTCGACCCCGGCGCGCGGGCGGCCGTGGAGACGTTCGAACGGCAGGCCGCCGCGGTGGAGGATCCCGGCCTCTCCGCCGACACCCCGGCCGCCGCGCTGCCGTTCGGGCTGCCCGGCTCCTACTGGCTCGACCTGCGCGGCTACGACCCCGTGGCGAGCGCGGCGGCGCTGGACAAGCCGATGCTCATCCTCCAGGGCGGCCGCGACTACCAGGTGACCGTGAGCGACGATCTCGCCCGCTGGCGTGCGGGGCTGGCGCACCGGACGGACGTCACGTTCCGCGTCCACGACGCCGACGACCACTTCTTCTTCCCCGGCACCGGCCCCGTGACGCCCGCCGACTACACCCGGCCGCAGCACGTCGACCCGGAGGTCGTCAGCGACATCGCGGCCTGGCTGGGCCGCTACTCCTGACAGGCCACCAGCGCGTCGCCGAGCTCCGTGCGCCAGTACAACACCGACCGCCCGGAACGGCGGCGGCGGACCAGGCCGGCGTCCAGGAGGGTCTTCAGATGCCGTCCGACCGACCCCAGGCCCTGGCCGGTCAGCGCCACCAGCTGGGTGGTGCTCTTGGGGGCGTCGAGCAGGACCAGGACGTTCGCGCGGGCGGGGCCGAGCAGCCGGGACAGCGCGGCGGGCGTCCGCCGCTCGGCGACGAGCTGGCCCGCGCACGGGTAGATCACGGCGTACCGGTCCGGCAGCCGCCAGCTCACCCACGCGCTGGTCGGCACGACGGGGACGAACACCAGCTCGGCACCGGTCAGCTCGCGGGGCGGCCGGTCGTGGGCGTTGATCCGCAGCCGGCCGTCGCCCAGCCAGCGCATCCCCGGCCGCAGGTCGGTCAGCGCCGCCGCCCAGCCGCCCTGGCTCAGCCGCTCGGTCCTGGCCACGATGTCGGCCTCGATGATCCGCCGTCTGCGCGGCCAGTCCGGCAGCACGGTCTCCCGCCACACCCACTCCAGCAGGGCGGCCGTCCGTACGGGCAGGTCGTCGCGGTCGAGGGCGGCCGGGAGCGGCCCGCCGAGCGCGACCGCCAGATCCGCCCGCGCGACGTCGGCCGGGGTGGCGCGGATGACCCGCAGCTCGTCGTCGAACGTGCGCTCCGGCGCGCCGGACGGCGGGGGAGTGAGGTAGTCGGCGATCCAGTGGCGACCCAGCGCGGCCCGGACCAGCAGCGCGGTGACCGGGTCGGCGGCCAGCAGGTCGCGGAAGGCGGCCCGGTGGGCGTCGAGCCAGGCCCGCTCGCCCGGATGCGCGGGCGAGCCCCTGACCAGCAGGATCAGGCCGGCGATGGTCTCCGACAGCGCGGATACGGTGAACCGGCCGCGCGCGAGAGTGTCGGCGCTGACCTGCCAGTAGCCCATGTTTCGCTCCTCCGCGAAACTCTAACAGCGCCGATCCGTACCGGCATAAGACTCCCTCATGCGTACGTATGGGGAGCTTTTCCGGGTGCGGGAGTTCGCGGCGTTGTTCGCCGCGTCCGCGGGGCAGACGGCGGCCTCGACGGTGAGCGGGCTGGCACTCGGCACGCTCGTCTACGCCGAGACCGCCTCGCCGCTGTTGTCGGCGCTGAGCATGTTCGGCCCGTCGCTGGCCCAGGTGGTGGGGGCGACGGCGCTGCTGTCGGCGGCCGACCGGCTGCCGCCGCGGGCGGCGATGAGCGGCCTGGCGGCGGCGTTCGCCGCGGGGACGGCCGCGCTGGCGATCCCCGGCCTGCCGGTGGGGGCGGTCTTCGCCCTGCTGTTCGTGCTCGGTCTGCTCGCCTCGCTGGGCGGCGGCGTCCGCTACGGGCTGCTCACCGAGGTCCTGCCGCGTGAGGGGTTCCTGCTCGGCCGTTCGATGCTCAACATGTCGACCGGTCTGCTGCAGATCGCCGGGTACGCGGCGGGCGGCCTGCTGGTGAGCGCGCTGTCGCCGCGCGGCACGCTGCTCGCCGCCGCCGCGCTCTACCTGCTGGACGCGCTGGTGGCGCGGTTCGGGCTGGCCCGCCGCCCGGCCCGCGCCGGCGGGCGTCCGTCGGTCGCGGCCACGTGGCGCGGCAACCGGCGGCTGTGGTCCGCGCCGTCCCGCCGCTTCGTCTACCTGGCGCTGTGGGTGCCCAACGGCCTGATCGTCGGCTGTGAGGCGTTGTTCGTCCCGTACGCCCCGGCGCACGCGGGCGCCCTGTTCGCGCTGGCCGCGCTCGGGATGCTGGCCGGGGACCTGCTGGTCGGCCGGTTCACGCCGCCGCGGTGGCGCGAACGGCTGGCCTCGCCGCTGCGGCTGCTGCTGGCGGTGCCGTACCTGGTGTTCGTGCTGGAGCCGGCGCCGCCGGTGGCCGCAGCGGCGATCGTGCTCGCCTCGGTCGGCTACGCCGCCAGCCTGCTGCTGCAGGAACGACTGGTCGCCCTCACCCCGGACGAGCTGCGCGGGCACGCGCTCGGCCTGCACTCCTCCGGGATGATGACCATGCAGGGCGTCGGGGCGGCCCTGGCGGGCGCCGTCGCCCAGCACACCTCGCCCGCGACCGCGATGGCCGTCATGGCCGCCGCGTCGGCCGCCGTCACCCTCGCCCTGGCCCCTGGCCTGCGGTCCCCCGCGGCCGCCCGGCCCGTCGGGTAGCGTCCGTCCGAAAAGGAAGGAACGCGACCATGAGGATCACGATCCTCGGCGCCACCGGCGGCACCGGCCTGCGGCTCCTGCGCCAGGGGCTCGAGCGCGGCCACGAGGTCACCGCCGTCGTCCGCGACGCCGCCCGCCTGCCCGACGGCCTGCGCGACCGCCTCGACGTGCACCAGGGCGACGTGACCCACCCCGGCTCCCTCGCCCCGGCGGTCGAGGGACGCGATGCCGTCCTCAGCGCGCTCGGCCCCCGCGGGCGCGGCCCCACCACCATCTGCCAGGACGGCATCGCCGCCGTCCTGGAGGCGATCGCCGGCACCGGCACCCGCCGCGTGCTCATGGTCAGCGCCTCCGGCCTGGCCGCCGACGCCGGCGACGGCCCCTTCACCCGGTACGTCCTCAAACCCCTCATCGTCCAGCGCGTCTTCCGCGACGTCTACGCCGACCTGGCCAAGGCCGAGGACGTGCTGCGCGGCAGCGACACCGACTGGACGATCGTGCGGCCGTCCCGGCTCACCGACGGCGGCCCGACCGGCCGCTACCGCACGGCCCTCGACCTCAACGTCCGCGGCGGCCACACCACCACCCGCGCCGACCTGGCCGACTGCATGCTCGCCCTGATCGGCGACGCCTCCTCCGTCCGCCGCGTCGTCTCGGTGGCCTCCTGACACCGGACCCGCCGGCGTGTGATGGCATGACCGCATGGAACTTCGGGAGCTACGCGCGTTCGTCGCGGTGGCGGAGGAAGGCGGCATGTCCGCGGCGGCACGGCGGCTGCACATCAGCCAGCCGGCCCTGTCACAGACGGTCAACGCGCTCGAACGCCGGCTGGGCGTCAAACTGCTGGTGCGCAGCAGCACAGGGGTGAGCCCCACAGAGGCCGGGGTGACGCTGCTCGGCGAGGCCCGGGCACTGCTCGCCCGGCACGACCGACTACTGCGCGCGATGGGCCGCTACTCCGGCGAGACCGGCGGGGTGCTGCGGCTGGGCATTCCGCTGGAGCTGCCCTCCGACCTGCTCGGCCCGCCGCTGGAGCGGCTGGCGCTGGCCTGCCCCGAGACGCGCGTGCAGGCGCTGCACCTGTCCACGGCCGCGCAGCAGGCGGCGCTGCAGGCGGGCGAGCTGGACGTGGCCCTGCTGCGCGAGCGTCCGCCCGGCCGCGAGTTCGACGCGATGCTCGTCGTGAGGGAACGCCTGGGCGTGCTGCTGTCCGCCGACCAGGCCGCCGAGCTGCGCGGCCCCGACGGCATCCACCTGGAGGCGCTGGCCGGCCTGACGTGGGTGTCCTTCCCGCGCTCCGCCAGCCCCGCCTGGTTCGACGAGCTGACCGCCATCCTGCGCAGCCATGGCCTCGACCTGGGCCCGCCCGCGCCCGAGGGCCAGGCGCTGATCGCCGAGGTGAAGCTGGCGGCCGTCAGCGCCGGGCAGTCCTTCGCCCTCGCGCCGCCGCACTGGTCGCAGCCGCTGCCGGAGAACGTCTCCTGGTCGCCGCTCGTCGGCCATCCGCTGGTGCGCCGTACGTGGGCGGTGTGGCCGGCCGCCTCCCGCCGCCGCGACGTCGGCGTGTTCGTCAGCGGGTTCGCCGAGCCGGACGCCGTCTGAGCAGCGCTTATGGCGGCCATAACCGGGCGTGATGGGTAGGGAGGAAGGACCGGGCGCCGGTCGGCGCTGACATCCCGTACGACATTCCCGGCTGCACTGACAGACCTGGAGATTCCATGAGCACCACCATCAACGCCGACGTTCTCGTGGTCGGCTTCGGCAAGGGCGGCAAGACCGTGGCCGCCAAGCTGGGCGGACTGGGCAGGAACGTCGTCCTCGTCGAGCAGTCCGACCAGATGTACGGCGGCACCTGCCCCAACGTGGGCTGCGTCCCGACCAAGGCACTCGTCCACCACTCCCGCAAGCGGCGCCCGGAGGACGCGCCGCAGGAGTGGTACGCCCGCTCCGTCGCCGAGGTGCACGCGCTGACGTCGATGTTCCGCGCGGGCAACCGCGACGCGATGCAGTCCGCCGAGACGATCACCCTGCTCACCGGCCGCGCCCGCTTCACCGGCCCGCACACCGTCGAGGTCGCCCAGGGCGGCGGCCACGCCACGGTGACCGCGGACACGATCGTCATCAACACCGGCTCCGAGCCGATCGTCCCCGACATCGCGGGCCTGCGCGACAGCAAGCGCCTGGTCACCAGCACCGACCTGATCCACAGCACCGACCTGCCCGAGCGACTGGTGATCATCGGCGGCGGCTACCTGGGCCTGGAGTTCGCCTCCATCTACGGGCAGTTCGGCTCCCAGGTGACGGTGCTGGAGGCCGCGCCGGAGATCCTCGGCCGGCTCGACGACGACGTGGCCGAGGCCGCGCTCGACGTCATGCGGGGCGAGGGCGTCGAGTTCGTCACGAGCGCCGCCGTCACCGAGGTCCGCGACGGCGTGGCCCAGACCGACGTCGTCTACGAGCGCGACGGGCAGCGCCACAGCGTGCCGGCCGACGCCGTCCTGGCCGCGGTCGGTCGCGCGCCGGTCATCCGGGGGCTCGACCTGGACGCCGCGGGCGTGCGCACGAGCGAGCGCGGCGGGATCGAGGTGGACGAGCACCTGCGCACCAGCCAGCCGCACATCTTCGCCCTCGGCGACGTCAACGGCGGCCCGCAGTTCACCTACATCTCGCTGGACGACAGCCGGATCGTGCTCGACCACCTGGTCGGCGAAGGGCGGCGGTCGCGGGCGGACCGGGTGGCGATCCCGGCGACGCTGTTCATGACGCCGCCGCTGGCCACGGTGGGGCTGACCGAGCGGGAGGCGCGCGCGGCCGGCCACCGCGTCAGGATCGCCAAGCAGGCGGTGGCCGACATCGTCGCGATGCCGCGCGCGTACGTGGTGGAGGAGACACGCGGGCTGATGAAGTTCGTCCTCGACGCCGAGACCGACGAGATCCTCGGCGCCGCGCTGCTCAGCGTCGACGCCCAGGAGATCGTCAACACGATCGCGCTGGCCATGCGCCACCACGTCACCGCCGCCGAGCTGCGCGACGCGGTCTACACGCATCCCAGCTCGACGGAGGCGCTCAACGACGTGCTGGCCATGTCCGAAGGCGGTGACCGGCGCCCGGGCGCCTGCTGATCACGCCGGCGGCGCTCATCAGCCCATGAGCGCCGCCGGGTCGCGTTCGGGCGGTCCCGCCGGCCACCACTCGCCGCCGCGGCGGTCGAACGGATACCAGCGGCCGTCGCGGCCGTAGCGCAACTGCCGGTCGCCGAGGGTCCAGCGGTTGCGCCAGGCGCGGATCGCGGGCGGAACGGCGTCCTCCCATGCGGCCTCCAGCCGCGCCTGTGCCCTGGCCAGGTCGTGCGAGGGCGGGCTCCAGGAGGTCTCGAGCACGTCGAGGCCGTCCGCGCCGCCGTACCGCCAGGCTTCGACGGCGTCGGCGCCGACGCCGGCGTCCAGGCCGTGGTCGGCGGCCAGGCGCACGTGGTCCTGGCGCGGCGTCAGGTCGGGCAGCCGGCCGCGCAGCAGCAGCTCGCGCGCCCGGGCGGCGGCGGAGGCGGCCAGCGCCGCCAGCGCGGCCAGCGCGGCCACGTCCACGCCGGGGCCCGGCTCCAGGGCGGGCGCGGTGAAGACCACCTCGAACGGCGGCGGCTCCGGCAGCGGCGGCACGCCCGCCGCGAACGCCTCCGCGGCCGGGGTCCCGGCCGCCCCCGCGGAGGGCTCGGCGCGCGGGGTGCCGCGCCGCTGCAGCGCCTCGATCAGCTCGCGCTCGCCGCGCCCGCGCATCAGCAGCAGCACGAACGGGTCGGCGTCCAGCAGCCAGGACGCCTGGTAGCACAGGGCGGCGGCGTGCACGCACGGGTGGCCCCAGTCGGGACAGGAGCACTCGGGCGTCAGGTCGCCCACGGACGGCAGCAGCGGCACGGCGGCGTCCTCGGCGTCGGCGACCAGCTCGTGCGGCATGTCGCGGTCGAGCAGCGCGGCGATGTGGCCGGCCCTGGCGGCGACCTGGTCGAGGAGGCGTTCCCATTCCGCGTCGTTCAGCTGTTCGACGGCGACGACGGTGTCGTACTCGTCCTCGGCGACGGCGGCGATGCGGCCCGGGCTGACGGTGATGGGGCCGAGCCGCCCGGTCTTGGCGTACGCGCGTCCGCGGCGCAGCAGGGTCTGGTCGAGCGAGGTGTCCTCCATGGCCTTGATCCAGGAGCGTCCCCACCAGGTGGTGGCGAAGCGGGCGCCGGCGCGTTGCGGGGGGAAGGCGGCGAAGCCGCGGGGGTCCGTCATCGGAGCTCCACGAGGGCGGCGAGTTCGGCGTCGGTCAGTTCGGTGAGCGCGGCCTCGCCGGAGGCGAGCACGGCGTCGGCGAGCGAGCGTTTGGCGGCGAGCATCTGGGCGATGCGGTCCTCGATGGTGCCTTCGGCGATCAGCCGGTGCACCTGCACGGGGCGGCTCTGGCCGATGCGGTGGGCGCGGTCGGTGGCCTGGTCCTCGACGGCGGGGTTCCACCAGCGGTCGTAGTGGATGACGTGGTCGGCGCGGGTGAGGTTGAGCCCGGTGCCGGCGGCCTTGAGCGACAGCAGGAACACCGGGACGCCGCCGTCCTGGAAGCTCCGGACCAGCTCCTCGCGGCGGGCGACCGGGGTGCCGCCGTGCAGCAGCCGGGTGGGCACGCCGCGGCCGGTCAGGTGGCGTTCGATGAGGCGGGCCATGGCGACGTACTGGGTGAAGACCAGCACGGCGCCGTCCTCGGCGACGATGGTGTCGACGAGCTCATCGAGCAGCTCCAGCTTGCCGGAGCGGCCGGCCAGGCGCGGCGCGCTCTCGTGCAGGTAGTGGGCGGGGTGGTTGCAGATCTGTTTGAGCGCGGTCAGCAGCTTGACGATGAGGCCGCGCCTGGCCATGCCGGAGGCGCCGGCGATCTGCGTCATGCTCTCGCGCACGACGGCCTCGTACAGCCCGGCCTGTTCGGCGGTGAGGGCGACGGGGCGGTCGGTCTCGGTCTTGGCGGGCAGCTCGGGGGCGATGCCGGGGTCGCTCTTGCGGCGGCGCAGCAGGAACGGCCCGACCAGGCGCGCCAGCCGTTCGGCGGTCTCGGTGTCGCCGCCTTCGACGTGCCTGGCCCACCGCGCCCGGAACCTGGTCAGCGGGCCGAGCAGGCCGGGGGTGGTCCAGTCGAGGATGGCCCACAGCTCCGACAGGTTGTTCTCCACGGGGGTGCCGGTCAGGGCGACGCGGGCGGCGGCGGGGATCTCGCGCAGGGCCTTGGCGGTGCCGGAGGCGGGGTTCTTGACGTGCTGGGCCTCGTCGGCGACGAGCAGCCCCCACGGGTGCTCGGCCAGGCGGGGCGCGTCCAGGCGCATGGTGGCGTACGTGGTGAGCACGAAGCCCTCGTCGGCCAGGGTGCGGCTCGCGCCGTGGTAGCGGCGCACGGGGACGCCGGGGGCGAAGCGGGTGATCTCGCGTTCCCAGTTGCCCAGCAGCGACGCCGGGCACACCACGAGCGTCGGGCCGGTGCCGGCGCGGTGCAGGTGCAGGTGCAGGGCGATGAGCGTGATCGTCTTGCCCAGGCCCATGTCGTCGGCCAGGCAGGCGCCGAGCCCGAGCGAGGTCATCCTGGCCAGCCAGCGCAGCCCGGCCAGCTGGTAGTCGCGCAGGGTGGCGGCCAGGCCTGCGGGCACGGGGACGTCGGCGGGCGGCTCGGCCAGGCGGCGGCGCAGGTCGTCCAGCCACGCGGAGGGCTCGACGGCGACCTGCTCGCCGTCGACCTCGGCGGTGCCGGTCAGGGCGGCGGCGAGCGCCTCGATGCCGCTCAGCGGCTTGAGCTCGCGCTCGCGGGCCTTGCGGGCCAGGCCGGGGTCGATGAGCACCCACTGGTCGCGCAGGCGCACGACCGGCCGGTGGGCCTCGGCGAGCCGGTCCATCTCGGCGGCGGTCAGCGGCTCGCCGCCGAGGGCGAGCCGCCAGTCGAAGCTGGTCAGGTGCCGGCCGCCGAGGAACGACGGCAGGTCGGAGGGGGCGGGGTCGCGTTCGCCGACGACGGCGCGGGCGCTGAGCCCCCGTACGAGGGAGCGGGGCCAGTGGACGTCGACGCCGGCGGCGGCCAGCCGGTCGGCCGCGCCTGAGAGCAGGTCGCCGAGGTCGTCGTCGCCGAGCGTGAGCTCGTCGGGCACGGCGGCGTCGAGCAGCCGTTCCAGCCGGGGCCAGACGCGGGCGGCGCGGCGGACGGCGAGGGTGGCCTCGATGCGGGCGCGCGGCCCGAACCCGGGGGCGCGGCCGTGCCACAGGTCGGCGGCGTCGACGACGAGCGCGGGGTCGGCCAGGCTGTGCAGCTGGGCGACGGCGCGGAACTCGGCGGCGGCCGGGTCGTCGGCCTCGATGCGCAGCGACAGCCGTACGCCGGAGTCGAGCGCCGCGGAGTTCTCCTCCGCCCAGCGGCGCAGGCCGGGCACCTTGACGGGCTCGGCGGCGGCGTACGCGCGGGCGCCGGTGGCCAGGACGGCGCCGGGCGAGCGCGGCATGGTGTCGGCCACGGCGTCGAGGAAGGCGCGCACGAGCGGCTCGGCGTCCGGCAGCCGCGGCTCGCCGTCCGCCTCCGGGAGCGGGACGGCGCGGGCCTCGGCGGGCATGGCGGCGGCCAGCTCGCGCACCCGGCGCAGGTCGTCGGCGTCGAGCGGGCCGGCCCGCCAGCAGTCGTGGTCGGCGGCCGACACGCCCGGGAGGATCCGGCCGCGAGCGAGGAGTTGCAGCGCCACGACCGCCGCCGCGCCCCAGAAGCGGGCCGCCGGGTGGGCGCGCGCGTCGGCGCGGGCCCGCGCCAGCGCCGACACGGCCTCGCCGACCGGAACGTACGTCGCCGCCGCCTCGCGCAGGCGCATTTCCGGGCGCGTCTCGGGGGTGTGCGCAGGGCCGTCGCCGAACCGTTCCACGATTGTGACGAGAGATTCGCCACCAGGGTCAAGGAAGATCATCCGCCCGGATCTGGGCGGGTCGCCGGGCTCGAAGACGGCAGCGTGCCGTACCAGATCCGTCACAACAGTCACGGCCGTACAGTGTACGGTACATCGGCCTGAGGTTTGCCACAGTGCGGCGAGGGAAGCGAACCTCATTCCGGGCTCATCCGATCTTCCCTACCCTTTACCCATGACTGACTGGCTGGTTGGACTGATGGAGAGCCTCGGGGCGCCCGGGGCGGGGCTCGCGATCGCGCTGGAAAACCTTTTCCCGCCCCTTCCGAGCGAGGTGATCCTCCCTCTGGCCGGCTTCACCGCGAGCCAAGGAGACATGGACCTCGTGGCGGTGCTCGTGTTCACGACCCTCGGCTCCGTGATCGGCGCCCTGGCCCTCTACGGCGTCGGGGCCCTGCTCGGCCGCGACCGCACCCTGGCCATCGCGGCCAAGCTCCCCCTCGTCAAGATCGCCGACATCGAGAAGACCGAGGCGTGGTTCCAGCGCCACGGCCGCAAGACCGTCTTCTTCGGCCGGATGATCCCGATCTTCCGCAGCCTCATCTCCATCCCGGCGGGCGTCGAGCGGATGCCCATCATGATCTTCACCCTGCTCACCACGGCGGGAAGCCTCATCTGGAACACCCTGTTCGTGATGGCCGGCTACTGGCTCGGCGAGGGCTGGGAGGTCGTGGAGACCTACGTCGGCATCGGCACCAACGTGGTGATCGGCATCGTCGCACTCGCGATCGTCGTCTTCGTCGTGGTCCGTCTCAGCGAGCGGCGCAAGGGCAGGCATGCGAGTCGCCGCTGACGGGCTGCGCCTGCTGGGCGCGGTCACGCTCGGCGCGCTCACCGCCGTGCTGGAGCTGGCGTTCCTGGTGCTGACGCTGCCGTTCCTGGGCAACCCGAACGTGGGGGTGTCGGCCCGGCGGCTGGCCCGTCTGGAGGCCCGCCGCCTGCGGCTCGACCTGTCGGCGCTGGAGGCCCTGCGGCCCGGCGCGCGCGACGCCCGCGCGGGCGGCTACCTCGCCGCCCGGGTCCCGGTCGGCGTCCTGGGCGGCCTGGTGATCGCGCTGCTGGCGTTCGGGCTGGTGACCGGCGTGCGGCTGGTGGTTGCGTGGACCCAGGGCGAGCCGTTCGACGGGATGCGCCCTTCCGCGCCGCTGGTCGCCTACCTCTCCGTGGGCGGAATCGTGCTGCTGTTCCTCGTCCTGTCGGGCGTGGTCGGCGTGCACGCCCTGGAACGCCGCCTGGCACTGCGCCTGCTGGCCCCCGACCCCACCGAGGCGCTCGAACGCCGCATCGCCGAACTGGCCGAGAGCCGCGCCGGCATCGTCGCGGCGGTCGACTCCGAACGGCGCCGGATCGAGCGCGACCTGCACGACGGGCTGCAGCAGCGGCTGGTCGCGCTGTCGATGCTGGTCGGCCGGGCCCGCCGGGGCCGTTCCGAGCTGCTGGAGCAGGCCCATCAGGAGGCGCAGCAGGCGCTGGCGGAGCTGCGCGAGGTGGCCTGGCGGGTCTACCCGAGCGGGCTGGACACGCTGGGGCTGGGCGAGGCGCTGGCGGGCGTGGCGGAACGCTCCAGCGTGCCGGTCACGGTCGAGTGCCGGCTGACGCGGCGCCCGCCGATGGCGGTGGAGACGGCGGCGTACTTCGTGGTGTGCGAGGCCGTGACGAACGCCGCCAAGCACGCCGGCGCCTCCCGCATCGCGGTCGAGGTGGCCGAGCAGGACGCCGCGGTGGTCGTGCACGTGCGCGACGACGGCCGCGGCGGCGCCAGCCCGGCCGGCGGGGGCCTGTCGGGGCTGGCCCGGCGGGTGGCGGCGCTGGACGGCCGCTTCGAGGTGCGCAGCCCGCAGGGCGGCCCGACGGCGATCACGGCGGTGCTGCCGTGCGGGTGATCCTGGCCGAGGACTCCACGCTGCTGCGCGAGGGCCTGGTACGCCTGCTGGCGGAGGAGGGCCACGAGGTGCCCGCGGCCGTCGGCGACGGGGAGGCGCTGGTGGAGGCGGTGGCCGAGCACGTGCCGGACGCCGTCGTCGTGGACGTCCGCATGCCGCCGACCCACACCGACGAGGGGCTGCGGGCGGCCCTGGAGATCCGCCGCCGCTGGCCGCAGGTCAAGGTGCTGGTGTTGTCGCAGTACGTCGAGAAGCGCTACGCCGCCGAGCTGATGAGCTCCGACGTCGAGGGCGTCGGCTACCTGCTGAAGGACCGGGTGGCGCAGGTGGGCGACTTCCTGGACGCGCTGGAGCGGGTGGGCGCCGGCGGGGCGGCGTTCGACCCGGAGGTGGTGCGGCAACTGCTGGCGCGCACCACCCAGGTCGATCCGCTGGCCCGGCTGACGGCGCGTGAGCGGGAGGTGCTGGAGCGGATGGCGCAGGGCCTGACCAACGCCTCGATCGCCCAGGAGCTGCACGTGTCGCAGAGCGCGGTGGAGAAGCACGTCAACTCGTTGTTCGACAAGCTCGGCCTGGCCCACGCCAGCGGCTACAGCCGCCGCGTCCTGGCCGTCCTGCGCTTCCTGGGGTCCTGAGCGGTCTACCCGGCCAGATGGGCCTTGAAGAAGCCGGTCAGTCCCGCCACCGCGGGCGTGACGTAGACCTCCTTGTCGTACAGGTCGGTGTGCATCGCGCCGTCGATCCACAGCAGCTCCTTCGGGCCGGGGGCCTTGCGGAAGGCCTCCACGCTCATCCACGAGGTCACCGCCCCGCGCCCGACGATCATGAGCAGCGGGCGCGGCGCCAGCAGGTCGAGCGCGCCGAAGGCGTCGAACACGGCGACGCGGTCGACGCCGGACCAGGTCAGCGACCTGGCCGAGCGCGGGTGCCGGGCGCGCGGGGTGCAGTAGTACTCCCAGCCCTCGTAGACGTGCGGGCCGCCACGGCGCGCCTCCTCTTCGGTCTCCGGGAAGATCGCGAAGGACCGGACCGCCTCACCGCGGGCCTCGGCCGTACGCGCCGCCGCGGCCGCCTCCAGCATGCCGTGGATCACGGCGGGGTCCTGGGCGCCGAAGCGGAACTGGCGCGCCAGGTCGACCGCGCTGACGGTGCCGACGGCCCTGATCCGGTGGTCGGTCGCGGCGGCGGCGAGGGCGTACCCGCCGGAGGCGCAGATGCCCAGCGCGCCGATGCGGTCGGGGTCGGCCGTCGGGAGGGTGGTGAGGTAGGAGACCGCGGCCTTGAGGTCCTCGACCCGGTGGGCCGGGTCCTCCAGACCGCGCGGCTCGCCCTCGCTCTCCCCCTGGTAGGCGGCGTCGAACGCCAGGGTGACGAACCCCTGCTCGGCCAGGCGCCGCGCGTACAGTCCTGCGGTCTGCTCCTTCACCCCGCTGCCCGGGTGGCCGACGACGATCGCCGGGTGCCGCGCGGCGGATCCGCCGTCGGGGGTGTGGAGGTGGCCGGCGGTCTTGAGGCCGGCGCTGAGGAAGCTGACATCGGTTCTCATGGGTGCTCATTTCGCGGTGAAGGGCGGGCCCGGGACGAGCCCGGTGGCCGCCGCACCTCGGCGGCCACGACTCCACGGTCGCCTCGCCGGGCCCGCGGGTGCCAGGGACGGCTCTGCGTATGCAGACCGGTACCAGGCACGCGGCGGTGGTCGCGGCGGACAATGGAGCCATGGGACACCACGGCACCCCTTCCGGCGGCAACGAGCTCGGCGAGTTCCTGCGCTTCCTCCTGCAGTGGTCCGCGACGCACACCGTCCAGGGCGGCCGGCGGTGACCTATCCGGTCGGGCGGGAGCGGGCGCGTACGTGGGCGCGCTCGCCCTGGGGGCCGAACAGGACGAGCAGCTCGACCGGCTCGGCGCCGGCCGGTCCCAGCCAGTGCGGGACGCGGGTGTCGAACTCGGCCGCCTCGCCGGTCGCGAGGACGAGCTCCTGTTCGCCGAGGACGAGCCGGAGCCGGCCGCCCAGGACGTACAGCCACTCGTAGCCCTCGTGGCGCTGCGGGTCGGGCGTCGCGGGGCCGGTCGCACCGGGCATGATCACTTTGTACGCCTGGGTGCCGCCGGCCGTGCGGGTCAGCCGAATGTAGGTCATGCCGTCGCGCTGGATCGGCCGCAGGTTGACGCGCGGATCGCCGGTGTACGGCGCTCCGATGAGCTCCTCGAGCGGCATGCCGTACGCCCTGGCCAGCGGCAGCAGCAGCTCGAGGTTCGGCCGCCGCCTGCCGCTCTCCAGGCGCGACAGCGTGCTCTCCGAGATACCGGTGGCCGCGGCCAGATCCGTCAGGGTGCGGCCGCGGCCGCGGCGCAGCCGCCGAAGCCTGGGTCCCATGGCGGCCAGTACGGCGTCCAGGTCGTCGTCCACGCGTCCACCTTGCCAAGGCGGCAAGGTTCAGCGCAACTTACGTCCCGATCGCGGCGATACCCACGTGGTCACTGTGCACACGACGTCTTGCCGTTCCGGCAACTTTGTACACCCATGCCGATCGCCGCAACGCCTCCCGACGATCTTTCCCGTCTTGACAAATAGATTTGTCGGTAAGAGGATGAGGGCATTCCCGCCAGACAGGAGACCGCCATGCGGAAGATCATCGCCGGATTGTTCATCTCGCTCGACGGCGTCGTCGAGGCCCCGGAGACCTGGCATTTCCCGTACTACAACGACGAGATGGGGGAGGCGGTCGCCGCCCAGATGCGGGCCGCCGGGGCCACGCTGTTCGGCCGGCGCACGTACGAGATCTTCGCCGCGCACTGGCCGCATCAGGACCCGCAGGACCCGATGGCCGCCACCCTGAACGCCAGCCCCAAGTACGTCGTCTCCACCACCCTCACCGACCCGAAGTGGGAGAACACCACGGTCATCGGCGGCGACGTGCGCGCCGAGCTGACCCGGCTCAAGCAGGAGCCCGGCGAGAACTTCGGCATGACCGGCAGCGCCACCCTGGTCTCCTGGCTGCTGCGCGAGGGTCTGCTCGACGAGCTCCGCCTGCTCGTGCACCCCATCGTCATCGGCGCCGGCAAGCGCCTGTTCGAGGACGGGATCGGGCAGATCCCGCTCACGCTCACCGCGTCCGAGACGTTCAGCACCGGCGTGCTGAACCTGACCTACACGAAGGCCTGACATGTCCGTCAAGACCGTTGCCGACAAGCTCCTCGTCAAGCCGGGGCGGACGGTGTGGATCTCCGACGCCGCCCACCGCCCGCTCGTCGAGCCGCTGCCGGAGGGCGCCCGCCACACCGGCGACCTGAAGGAGGCCGCCGTCGCGGTGTTCTTCGCCGCCGACGCCGCCGCGGCCCGGCGGCTGCTGGACGAGCACCGCGACCGCCTCACCGACCCCGCGGTCGTCTGGGTCGCCTACCCGAAGGGCAACGCCTCCGACATCAACCGCGACACGCTCTGGCCGATCGTGGGGGAGTACGGGCTGCGTCCCAACGGCCAGGTCGCGGTGGACGAGGTCTGGTCGGCGCTGCGTTTTCGCCCGCTCAAGGAGGGCGAGCCGCCGTTCACGGGCGGCCGGTGAGGTCACTCGGCGATGAGGTCGTCCGGGGTGGAACGGGCGAGCCCGGCGAGGGTGGCCAGCGCCCGGGAGAGCGTCTCCGGGGGCGGTGAGGCGAGGCCGAGCCGGACGGCGTTCGGCGCGCTGTTGCGCCCCACGGCGAAGGCGGCCCCCGGGGTGACCGCGATGCCCTGCCGGGCGGCGGTGGCCACGAACGTGTCGGCCCGCCACGGCGGCGGGAGCTCCCACCAGCAGTAGTAGGAGCGTGGGTCGCCGCGCACGGCGAAACCGCCGAGGTGACGCGCGGCGAGCTCCTGGCGCATGGCGGCGTCCCGCTGTTTGGCGCGGGCCACCGACCGTGCGGTGTCGTCGGTCAGCCATCGGGTGGCCGCCTCCATCGCGAACCGCATCGGCGTCCAGCCGCCCGAGCGCAACGCCGCCGCGACGGGCGCGACGGCGGCACCCGGCAGGACGGCGAAGCCGAGCGACAGGCCCGGCGCGAGCCGCTTGGACAGGCTGTCGACGAGGATCGTGTGCTCGGGGGCGAAGGCCGCCAGGGGCGGCAGGTCGTCACGGAGGAAGGACCAGATCCCGTCCTCGATCGCGGGCAGGTCCAGGCGGGTGAGGACGTCCGCGAGCTCGGCCCTGCGTCGCTCGGGCATGCTGATCGACAACGGGTTGTGCATGGTCGGCTGGACGTAGACGGCCGTGAGCGGGGCCTTGCGCGCGGCGTCCTCGACGGCCGCGGGATCCAGGCCCGCCTCGTCGCCCCGCAGCGGGACGAGCGTGACCCCGGCTCGCGCCGCGATCGCCTTGAGCACCGGGTAGGTGAGCTCCTCCACCCCGAGGCGGGCGCCCGGCGGGACCAGCGCGGCCAGGGCCGCCGCGATCGCCTGGCGGCCGTTGCCCGCGAACAGCAGCCGCTCCGGATCGGGCCGCCACCGTGCGCGGGCTAGCAGGTCGGCGACGACGTTGCGCGCCAGCGGGGTGCCGGCCGCGCCGACCGGCCGCATGGACGACTCCAGCACGTCGGCGCGCAACAGCGGGCTGATACCGTCGGCGAGCAGCTCCGACTGCCCGGGCACGACGGGGTAGTTGAGCTCGAGGTCGATCCTGCTGTCGGCGGGCTCGGCCAGCGCCGGCCCCGGCAGGGGGTCGGCGGCCCGGACGAAGGTGCCCCGGCCCACCTCTCCGACGGTCAACCCCCGGCGGGTCAGCTCCCGGTAGACGCGGGCGGCGGTGGAGGCGGCGATGCCGTGCCGCCTCGCGAACATCCGCTGCGGAGGCAGCCGGTCACCGGGCCGCAGCCGCCCGGCCGCGATCTCGGCGGCGACGGAATCGGCGACCCTCCGGAAGTCCTCCACGCGTGCCATCCAATCACCACATTGCTCCGAGTTCAATTGCGAATATTGTACCGAGATCGTGCTGTCGATAGCTTCTTTCGCATGGTCGAACAGACAGCGGTGCTCGGTGTGGCGTCCGTGGGGCTCGGGATGGTGCTGTCGCCGGGGCCCAACATGATGTATCTCGTGTCCCGGAGCACCGGCCAGGGGCGGCGGGCCGGCCTCGTCTCCCTGGCCGGGGTCGCGGCGGGTTTCCTCGTCTACCTCGTCGCGGCGAACCTCGGCCTCGCGGTGTTGTTCGCCGCGTTCCCCGGGCTCCTGACCGTCATCCGGGTCGCGGGGGCGTTGTACCTGCTGTGGCTGGCCTGGAAGACGCTCAAGCCCGGCGGGGTGTCCGTCTTCACGGCCCGCGAGGTGCCGCCCGATCCGCCGCGGCGGCTCTTCGTGATGGGCCTGATGACCAACCTGCTCAACCCGAAGATCGCACTCCTCTACGTTTCGGTCATCCCGCAGTTCGTCGATCTCGACCGGGGAAACGTGCTGCTCCAGGGCGTCATCCTCGGCTGCGTGCAGATCGCGGTCGCCCTGCTGGTCAACCTGTCGATCGTGCTGGCCGCCGGCGGCATCGCCGGTTTCCTGTCCGCCCGTCCCTCCTGGCTGCGCGCCCAACGCCTGGCCATGGGCTCCGTCCTCGCCGTCCTCGCCGTCGCGCTCCTGTTCGCGCATAGGTGAGGATGGGATCGTGACGAAACCCGTGTACGCGGCCGCCGCCGTGCAGGTCGCGGCGCCGCCGGAGCAGGTGTTCGCGCTGGTCACCGACTGGCCGCGGCATCGGGAGTGGATGTTCATGACCAGCGCGCGCCTGGTCGGCGAGCGCACCCTGGAGGCGTACACGGGGGTGGGGCCGATCGGGTTCCTCGACACGATGACGATCACCTGCTGGGAGCCTCCTGAGCTGATGCTCGTCACGCACACCGGCCGGTTCGTACGCGGCCGGGGCGCCATCCGGGTGCGCCCGCACGACGGCGGCAGCCGGGTGGTGTGGGCCGAGGAGCTCGAACCGCCCTTCGGCGTGCTCGGCCGGTTCCTGTGGCCGGTGGCCCGCCCGGTCGCGCTCGCCCTGCTTCGCCGCTCCCTGCGCAAGCTCGCGACCCTGGCGACCCGGGACCTGCCGGCCTGACTTTCTTCGGCGATCGGTGTCCGGTCGGGCCCCTGATGTACTCGCGGGTTCCGGCCCCGCTACCGCTGAGCGGCATTGGACCCGCCCACCGCTCCCACCCGCCGACGCGGTTCGCGTAGACGTCCTTGACCCAGTCGCCGTGCAGAAGCCGCAACGGCGGTTCTGCGGCGTCCACGACGGCGAGGACCGCCGTGGCGCCTGTCGTCGACGGGTCGAAGGACGCGCGGATGGCTTCGCGGACGGGGCTGTACTCCTCCATGGCCGGAGCCAGCCCGGTGACCACAGTGCTGGCCGGTACGAGGCTCAGGCGAGCCGCGCGGCGAGTTCGTCCAGGATCGCCGCGGTGGCGGTGGCGCCGAAGCGGGTGGCGCCCGCCTCGTTGAGCTTCAGCAGCACGTCCAGGGTGCGGACGCCGCCGGCGGCCTTGACCTTGACCCGGTCGGAGACATGCGCGCGCATGAGCCGGATGTCGGCCGGGGTCGCGCCGCCGGACGCGAACCCGGTGGAGGTCTTGACGTACGTGGCGCCGGCCTGCTCGCTGAGCCGGCAGGCCCGGATCTTCTCGTCATCGGTGAGGTAGGCGTTCTCGAAGATGACCTTCACCACGATGCCGGGGGCCGACTCCACGACGGCACGGATGTCGGCGAGCACGGCCTCGTCTTCGCCGGCACGCAGGCGTCCGATGTTGAGCACCATGTCGAGCTCCCCGGCTCCGTCGTTGACGGCGGCGTGCGCCTCGGCCGCCTTGATGCGTGAGGAGGAAGAGCCGTGCGGGAAGCCGACCACCGTGCCGATCGCCACGCCGCTTCCGGTGAGTCGTTCGGCGGCCGACTGCACGTCACACGGTTTGACGCAGACGGAAGCGACGTCGTAGCGGGCGGCGAGGTCGCATCCCGCTCGTACGTCGTCGTCCGTCAGCTCGGGGCGCAGCAGTGAGTGATCGATCATCTTGGCGACGTCGGCGACGGTGCGGATCACGGGTGTGGCTCCCTTGGTGGTCATCGGGGTGGGACGGGGTGACGTTCAGGGGCGGAGGGTGTCGCTTGCCGGGGACTCGACGGTGAAGGCCACGTCGAGCCCGTATCGGACGGCGACGTAGAGGGTGTCGGTGAGCTCCAGCGGCTCGTCGTGCTGATCGTGGATCAGGCGATGCTCGACCAGCAGCGGTGCGCCGGGATCCACAGCGAGCAGATCAGCCTCATCCTCGCCCGCGACTCGCGCGCCGATGCGGGCGTGGCCGCGGGCCGGGGTGCGGCCGAGCGCGATCAGCGCGGCGTGCAGGGAGTCGTGCTCGAGGTCGGCCTCCAGCAGGCCCCGCAGGCCACCGGGAAACACCGCACGTTCGAGTGCGATCGGTACGTCGTCCGCCAGCCGGACGCGTTCGACGGCGATGACCCGGGCTCGTTTGCCCAGCCGCAACCGCTCGGCCTCCTGCGCGGTGGCGGCGCGCGTGCCGGCCGTGAGCAACCGGGAGGACGGCCGCTGCCCGCGCCTGCGGATCTCCTCGCTGAACCGCACCAGGCTCTCGGCGCGGCGGCTGCCCGGCGGCGGGGCCACGAAGGTGCCCCTGCCCGGGCGCCGGACCACCAGACCGTCCGCCACCAGGCGCTGCACGGCCGCACGAGCGGTCATCCTGCTGACCGCGAACTCTTCGCCCAACTCCGTTTCCGAGGGCAGCGCGTCGCCCGGCCGCGCGGCGGCCACGCGCTCGCGCAGCGCCTGCTCGATGACGAAGTAGCGGGGGGCGAAATCCTCGGGCCGCTTGGCTGTCGCGTTCACATGGACAGCGTAGCACTAGCTGTATATACAGCTATACTGTCACTCCTTGAGGATGAGAGAAAGGGCGAGACCATGGAGCCGGACGTCCAGCACGCCATCCGCCAGATCTCCACAAAGGTGGCCTACGAGTCGCCGTACATGCGGCTGCGGGAAGACCGGATCGCCCGCTTGGACGGGCGTGAAGGTGTTTACAGCTACGTGGACAAGCCCGATTTCGCCCTGGTCATCGCGGTCGAGAACGACGGTTTCCATCTGGTGGAGCAGTATCGGTATCCGGTGCGTGCACGATCGTGGGAGTTCGTCCAAGGAGCGCTGCCCGGTCTGGCCACGGGCGATCCCGAAACGGTGGCCCGGCAGGAGTTGCAGGAGGAAACCGGCATCACGGCCGGCGCGATGCGGCATCTGGGACGGCTCAACTGTGCCACCGGTATGTCGTCACAAGGCTTCGATGTGTTCGTGGCCTCGCGGCTGACCCATGGGGAGGCGATGCCGGAGGCCGAGGAGCAGGATCTGCGGCGTCAATGGTTTTCTCGGGCGGAGTTCGAACGCATGATCCGCGACGGGGTGGTCACCGATGCCTCCACGCTGGCCGCGTACACCCTTTTCCTCCTGCATGCGCCCCTCGTCGGCCTCCCGCTCGGGTCCGCGCGACCGGCCCCGAAGTAGCTGTGTGTGACAACAGTCGCATCTACAGCCGGTACCACGGCCCGGCATTGAGGTGAACCGGTACGGCGGAATTGGGTCCCCCACCCAGGACACTCGCGGTTGGCCGGCTTTGTGGAAACCTTCAATGTGCTGTCGCTGGGCGGCTGTCCAGAGTTCGTGACCATGGTTGTGGCATGGGCAGCAGTACGTGGCATGGTCGGGCTGGTGCTCGGGGCGGTGATGGCCGTGGTCGAGCCGGCGTGGGTCGTCGTCGCGATGCCGCTGCTGGCTGTGCCGTCCACCCGGCCTTGGTCGTTCCGTGGCGCCGGGCGGCTGGCCGAGGCCGATCGGGTCCGCGTCAATCGCTGGCTGGGTGGCACCGTCGCTCCGTGTCTGGCCGGGGGGCGTGCGCTGGCGTACGTGGCGATGCGCGGCATCGTCGGCGGGCCCAGTGGCGGGGTGCTGGTGCTCGTCGGGATCTGGGTGACGTTGAGCTGGCGGGCGCTCTCCGGCGGTACCGGGCAACGTGCCGAGATGAGCTGGTACGACCCGATCACCTGGACGGCGTTCGGACTCCTCGTCATCTTCCTGGCGGCGCAGGCCCTGATCGGCCTGGCGGCGCTGGAACGACGGCTGTCGGAAAGCGGACTCGGCCCAGCGACACGGAGGTGCTGCACAGCCGCGTCGAGCACCTGTCGCGGACGCGGGCGGAGGTGCCGGCTGCATGTTGCGCGTACGTGTCAGCGACGACGACGTCGGCGGCGCACGGGCCACGGGCGCGGCCTGTCCGGCCTGGCCCGCCGGGTGGCGGCCTACGACGGCCGGTTCGACCTCGACTGCCCGGCAGGCGGGCCGACGACGCTGCGGGCGGAGCTGCCGTGCGCATAGTGCTGGCCGAAGACAACACTCTGCGTAAGGGCCTGACCCGGCTGCTGAGCGAGGACGGCCACCAGGTTGTGGCGGCCGTCGGCGACGGGGAAGGGCTGGTGGCCGCCTGTGATGAGCATCGGCCGGAGGTCGTCATCGCCGACGTGCGCATGCCGCCCACGTTCACCAGCGAGGGTCTGCGGGCCGCGCTCACCGTCCGGCGCCGGCACCCGGGGATCGGCGTGCTGGTGTTGTCGCAGTACGTCGACACCCGCTACGCCGCCCAGCTCATCGACGGCGGCGTGCGCGGGGCCGGCTACCTGCTCAAGGACCGAGTAGTCGAGGTCGGCGACTTCCTGGAGGCGCTGCGGCGGGTGGCGGGCGGCGGTACGGCGTTCGATCCGGAGGTCGTCCGGCGGCTGCTCAACCGCGCCCGCGACACCGTGTCACTGGCCCGGCTCAGCGTGCGCGAGCACGAGGTGCTGGCTCTGATGACGCAGGGGCACACCAACGAGTCGATCGCCGCACGCCTCCACGTGTCGCGCAGCGCGGTGGAGAAACACGCCAACGCCATCTTCGACAAGCTCGGCTGCGAAGGATTGTCCTGCTGTCTCACATCTGGCCGACCGTCCTCGCCGCGGTCGGCCTTACCGCAGCAACCGGGATCATGGTCACCACCGCCCGCTTCCGCGCTCTCCTGCGACAGCAGCGTCGCCAGTCGGCTTCAACACCGCTGCATCCACAGGCGCACACCTCTACGACCGGGACGTGAGCACCGGGACTGGCGCCGTGGCTTCACGACTTCCGGGGCTGTTTCACAGGCGACCGCCTGTGAAACAGCCGCCATCGCCCAGCGTGTGCTGGGCTTTCTTCTTTTCATAGGTCGGTGCAAAGGCAAGACGCGTGAAACGTCGCCGAGCGCCACTACACCGACATCGTGTCGTGGAACCGCTATGACCGCGGCGGGCACTACGCCGCCCCCCGACCTGCTGGTAGCCGACATTCGCGGGCTGTTCGCCGCCTTCCGGCGCCGTACCTGATCAGAGCGCGGGAGCGGGCTGCCGGGCGGCGTGGCGGCGGACGGCCGCGGCGAACGCGGAGATCACCGGGTGCGGCCGGCGGTCCTCGCCGGCCAACTCCGGCTGGAACAGCGTGGCCAGGAAGAACGGGTGGCCGGGCAGCTCGGCGGCCCGTACCGCGCCGTCGTCGGCGTGGCCGGAGAACACCATCCCGTGCGCGGCCAGGGTGGCCTTGTAGTCCTCGTTGAGCCCGTACGAGCAGAAGTACGCCTCCACGGTGGTGGCGGCGCCCATGATCTGGGCGATGCGCGTGCCCGGCTCCAGCAGGACGCGGCCCTCGTGACCGGCCAGCGAGCACGCCAGCGGGGCGAGGAGGAGGTCACGGGCCAGCGGCTCGTTCTCGGCGTGGGCGACGTCCAGCCCGCACACGTTCCTGGCGTACTCCAGCAGCATGTGCTGGAAGCCGCCGCACGTGCCGAGGAACGGGATGCCGTGCTCGCGCGCCACCCGCGCCGCCCGTACCGCGCCGGCCTCGTCGCGGTACGGGCTGCCGGGCACGATCCAGATGCCGTCGAAGCCGCCCAGGCCGCTCACGTCGGTGGTGGAGATCCAGTACGGGTCGAGCGCGATGCCGTCGCGCTCGCGCAGCGCCTCCATGATCAGCGGGATGCGGGTGTGGGAGCGGACGCTGGGGGAGCGGTCACCGACCAGGGCGATTCTCATGGCCTCCATCTTGGCGGCGTACCGTGGATAAGCGCCAACGATGATTCTTGCATCCGATATAAGTGTCTCTGATGGATCCGCATCTGCTCACCACGTTCGTGACCGTGGCCCGCCAGGGGTCGTTCTCGGCGGCCGCCGCCGAGCTCGGCTACACCCAGTCGGCCGTCTCCCAGCAGATCGCCGCGCTGGAGTCCGACCTGGGGCTGCCGCTGCTGCACCGCCGCCCGGTCGAGCCGACCCCCGCCGGGGCGCGGCTGCTGGAGCACGCCGAGCCGCTGCTGCTGCGCCTGAGCGCGGCCCGCGCCGACGTGCTGCGTGCCGCGGCCCGGCCACGCCATCGGCTGCGGCTGGCCGCCACCCCGCTGTCGGTCAACCCCGTCCTGGCCGAACGCCTGGCGCGGGCGCGCGCCGGCGAGGCGCGCCTGGAGATCGTCCTGCGCACGTGCGCGGCCGAGCAGGTGGTCGCCGCCGTCGCCGAGGGACGGGCCGAGCTGGGCCTGGCCGGCGGCATCGCGGCGCCGAGCGACCCGCTGCGCCTGCCGGACGCGGGCCCGATGACCACCACCGGCGTGAGTCAGGAGGACGTCGTCGTGGTGCTGCCGCCGGGCCATCCGCTGGCCGGGCGGGCGGCGCTGCGGCTGGCGGACCTGGTCGACGCGCGCTGGCTGGACACGCCGCTGTGCCCGCCGTCGCGGCTGCGCGACCTGGTGGGCGAGGGGTTCGCGGCGGGCCTGCGGTACGAGGGCGACGACGTGCACACGGTCGTCACCCTGGTGGCCGCCGGACACGGCCTGACCTTGCTGCCGGCCTCGGCGGTGCCGGCGGGGGTGTGCGGGGTGGCGCTGGCCGAGCCGCGGCTGGTGCACCGGGTGGAGCTGCTGCACGGCGTCCTGCCCGCCGGCGCCGCCGCCGGCCTGGCCGCGGCCCTGTCCGGCTGAGCGCCTTGCCCATGAGCGTCCTCCGCTCGGGTTGCGGCTGGCTGTTATGACGTGCGTGTTCTCAGAAATGACCAGTTCCGGGCTCCGGCCTGTCCAACGTCACCCGACCGATCGCATGACCACCGGCGTCACCGTCCTCGCGACGCGGAAGGGCTGCCGGCCGCTGACGTTCCCGAACGGCCGCGCGTACCGCGTCGCCTTCGGCACCGCCGCCGTCCTGCTGCCGGACGCCCTCGCCGTGCTGGGCCCGGCCCGCCGCGACCACGGGCAGCACGCTCGTGGTCGCGGCGGACCGGGTGTTCACTCGTGCTCGCGCAGGTAACGGATCATCCCGATGACGTCCTCGGGGACGAGCCGGCCGATGGCGCCGCTGGAGTAGACGCTGACGACCACGCGGCCGTCGGGCGACAGCACGAACCCGGTCGACTGGACGTACCGGGGTTCGTCGTTGACGAAGGCGCCGGTGGCGAGGGCCAGGGCGGCCGGGTCGGCCCCGTACCCGACGGGGAACTCCAGGCGGTGTCTCCCGACGAGTTCCCGCGTGGTGGCCTCGTCGTCGGACGACAGGGCGACGACCCTGGCGTCCACGGCCGTGAGGGCGTCGAGCGACCGCTGGAAGGCGCGGAGCTGCGCGTTGCAGTACGGGCACCACGACCCCCGGTAGAAAAGGACCACGCCGTAGTGGCCGGCCAACGCACCGGGCAGCTCAAGGGTCTGGCCGCCGGGCAGGTCCACGGTCAGTGCGGGGAATGGGTCGCCGGGGTTGAGCAAGGTCATCACGTATTCCTGTCATGTCGATGCGGAAGAAGGCGAGAGGCCCGTCCGGTGGCATGGCCGGGGAAGGGGTGCGCAGACCTCTCGCAAGTGAGCGAGCCGCCCACCGGCCGGGGTCTGACGGTGGCCCCGGCGCGGCGGCGTCGCTCCGCGCCGGGGACTCGTGCGGTCCTGCCGCTGGGTGACGTGCTCATACCTGGTTCGCGTCGCCGCCGCGCGACTTCTTACCTGCCATTCCTCAGGCGGGCACTTTCCAGTGACTCGCCCAAGGTCCACAGCGCGACGCCGATCAGCACGAGGTCCTTGAGGAGGAACTGGCCGGGCTGGCCCGACAGGACCGGAAGCCCCTTGACCACGGCGTAGATCACCCCTGGGGTGGTGAACAGGAAACTCAGCGTGCCCAGGAACAACACCACCGCGATGGCGCTGCCCACAGCGGAAACACGAGGCCAGAGCGGGTGAAGGGCGATGAGCGCGGCCGTGACGATCTCCACGGTCCCCAGCGCGTTCGCGACCATGGCGTAGCTGAACAGATCGTAAAGCCAGCTCAGCAGAGGGCTGTGCTCGATCAGCGTCCGGCTGTCCATCTTGACGTACTTGCCCGCGCCGATCCACGCCAGGACGACGACAAGCCCGTACCGGCTCACCAACCGTCCGGCCGCCGAGATCCGGCCGCCGGATCTTTCCAGGGAGACCGCCAATTCAGGGACAGTAGGCATGAGAGCTCCTTCCTCGGTAGGCGGATGGGAGGGGATCACCTCCCGGAAGGGCCACGACCAGGCCGGGAAACGCATCACCAGGTGCCGGATCGGTGGTCATATCGTGTTGGCGTCGCGGCTGCGCGGAGTCTTACCTTCGAATTCGCCGCTGTGCGCAGGTCGATAGCATGAACGCATGGCGACGCCGCACCGTTCGTCGAGCGCGGCCCCGGCCGCCCGGGCCTCGCTCGACGCCGAGTCGGGTGAGTGGCTGCGAGCGCTGCGCGGTTCCCGGGCGGAGCGGCAGGCGGCCATCGAGCGACTGCACGCGTTGCTTCTGCGGATCGCCCGGAACGAGGTGAACAGGCGGGGTGCGCGGCTGAGCGTCACCGGCCCCGAGCTGGACGACCTCGCGCACCAGGCCGCGGACGACGCGCTGCTCGCCATCACCGCCAAGATCGACGACTTCCGCGGGGAGAGCAGGTTCACGACCTGGGCCTACAAGTTCGTCATCCTGGAGGTGTCGGCGAAGATCGGGCGGCATTTCTGGCGTGACCCCGGGGTCCGCCTCGAAGCCGAAGATTGGGAGCGGCTGCCCGACCGGCTCGGGTTCGACCCGGCCAAGGAGTCGGAATGGCGCGACCTGCTCGCCGCGCTGCGCCGGGCCGTGGAGGAAGAGCTGACCGAACGGCAACGCCGGATCTTCGTCGCGCTGGTCCTCACCGGAGTTCCGCTGGACGCCCTGGCCATCGAGATGGAGAGCAACCGGAACGCGATCTACAAGACGCTGTTCGACGCCAGACGCAAGCTCCGGGCGGTCCTCACCGCGAACGGTTATCTGAACGACGACATCTCGAGACGGCCATGAACGGATGGGGTGAACTGGACCGCTTCCTCCACACCGACCCCCGTGACGTGGGATGTGAGGAGGCGATGGCCATGCTCCACGTCTACGTCGAACTGGTGGCACAGGACGCCGGCGCCGAGCAGCGCTACCCGGGCATCGCCGCGCACCTGCGCGCGTGCGGCCCCTGCTCGGACGACTACGAGGGCCTCCTGGCCGCGATCTGCGACCCGTCAGACGGTGGTGATGAAGGCCCCCGCATCGGCCCGCTAAGCTGAAAGAACCTGGTCGAAGCAGCACTGCTCGGCGCAGCGAGGCTTGGCAGCGGCGGGGCGGCCCGCCGGCCCGGATCGTGCTCGTGGCACTGAGCGAGATCGAACAGCCTCGTCTGGAGGGCTGTGATGCGTGCCATCGTCATCGAGAAATTCGGCGGACCGGACTGCCTGGTCTACACCGAACTGCCCGATCCCGAGCCACTCGCCGGTCACGTCGTCATCGACATCAAGGCGTTCGGCGTCAACCACGCCGAGATGCACATGCGCCGAGGTGAGTGGGCCGAGGCGGCGAAGGTGATCGGCATCGAATGCGTCGGGCTGGTCAAAGCCTGCCCCGGCGGTGAGTTCCCGCTCGGCGCCAAGGTGGCGGCGCTGATGGGCGGCCTGGGACGGACGATCAACGGCAGCTACGCCGAGTACACCCGGGCGCCGGTGTCCAACGTGGCCCTGATCGAGTCGGACCTGCCCTGGGCCGAGCTCGCGGCCATCCCGGAGACGTACGCGACGGCCTGGACCTGCCTGTTCCGCAACCTCGAGATCACCGCCGGGCAGACGCTGGTCATCCGCGGCGCCACCTCGTCGTTCGGTCAGGCCGCGATCAACATGGCGGTCAACGCGGGCGCCCGCGTCATCGGCACCACCCGCGACCCGTCACGGTTCCCCATGCTGGAGGAGCTCGGCGCGGTGCGCGCCGAGCGGGAGGCGCCTGACCTGTGCGCGCGGATCGCCGAGGCCAAGCGGGTGGACGCGGTGCTGGACCTGGTGGGCAACAGCACGATCCTCGACTCCCTGGCGATGCTGCGGCGTGGGGGTCGCGCATGTCTGGCCGGCTGGCTGGGCGGCCTGGACCCGATCGCCGACTTCGACCCGCTGCTGCAGATGGCCAGCGGCGTCTATCTGACGTTCTTCGGCAGTTTCGTCTTCGGGACCCCCGGTTTCCCGCTGTCCGACGTCCCCTTGCAGGAGATCGCCGAGCAGGTGGCGGCGGGCCGGCTGAAGGCCGAGCCGTCGCGTGTCTTCGGCTTCGAGGAGGTACGCGAGGCGCACCGCCTGATGGAGGCGAACGAGGCCAAGGGCAAGATGGTGGTCGTCAACGCCTGAACGGCGGCGCGCGTGACGTGCCAGGCAGGAAAGCGGCCGAGCGAGATCACGGGGGTTGTCATGGTGGCCGTTCATCATCGCTACGCGCAGGTGCTGGGCCGGCGGCTGTTCCACCGGGAGGCGGGTCCCGCGGACGCGCCCGCCGTGGTGCTGCTGCACGGATATCCCACCAGTTCGTTCATGTTCCGCGACCTCGTCCCCGCGCTGGCCGGCGACTACCACGTCATCGCCCCCGACCATCTGGGCTTCGGGCTCTCCGACGCGCCGTCCGCGGACGAGTTCACCTACACCTTCGACGCGCTGACCGACCTGACCGCCGCCCTGCTCGACCACCTGGGCGTCGCCCATTACGCCATCTACGTTCAGGACTACGGCGCCCCGATCGGATGGCGCCTCGCCCTGAACGACCCCGCGGCGATCAGCGCGATCATCACCCAGAACGGCAACGCCTACGAGACCGGCTTCGTCGACGCCTTCTGGCGGACCGTCTGGGACTACCAGCGCGAGCAGACCCCGCAGACCGAGGCGGCGATCCGCGAGGCGCTCACCCTCGACGCGATCAAGTGGCAGTACCTCACCGGCGTGCCCGACCCGACGCTCGTCAGCCCGGAAACCTGGCACCACGATCACGCCCTGGTCTCCCGTCCGGGCAACGACCGCATCCAACTGGCGCTGTTCCGCGACTACGCCACCAATCCGCCGCTCTACCCTCGGCTGCACGAATACCTGCGCACGTACCGGCCACCGCTGCTGGCCGTCTGGGGAAAGGGCGATGAGATCTTCGCGCCCGCCGGCGCCCGTGCCTTCGCCGGCGACGTGCCCGACGCGCGGGTCCATCTCCTCGACGGCGGCCACTTCCTCCTGGAGAGCGCGCTCGACGAGGTCGTCCCGCTCATCCTGGACTTCCTGGGGGACAGCTTGCCGAACGATGTGTGACGGTCATGCGGCTGGCGACGGGTGGCTGGCGGGCGGCTACCTCGCCCGGCTCGGCCGCGGTCAGAGGCCGACTACCTCGGCGAGGAGGTCCACCTGCGCGGGATCGGGATCATTGCCCATGAAGATCAGCTCGTCGCAGCCGATCCGCTCGAAGTCGGCGATCGCGGTGATCCGTTCTGGTTCGGTGTAGGCGATGGAGATGCCGTACTGCGCGTACTCGTCGCCGGCGAAGGCGTAGTAGGAGCCGATGGCAACGGAGATCGCGGCCTGCGCATCGGGTCCGAGCGCGTACATCACCGACGCCACCAGGCGAGGCGAGCCGGCTCTGCCGGCCGCCGCCCACGCCTGCCGGATCCGGGGGGAAGTCCTGCACGTCCTGCACGGTCGCGTCGCCGGCGATCCATCCCGTCCGCCGGGAGGCGATGCGGCGCAGGGCCGCCTTCGAGGTGCCGCCGAACAGCAGCGCGGGCCCGCCGGGTGTGGCGGGCCGCGGGCCCAGGGGGTCTCCGGGTGCCGTGGCCGCCGCGAGCCGATCCAGGAGCTGGTCGAACTGCTTGCCCCTGGTGCCGTAGTCGGCCTCGCTGAGCACGAAGTCGTCCTCCCGGGCTCCCGGGGCGAGTCCCAGCTGCAGGCGGCCGGGGCGTGTCCATCGCAGGTGCGATTCCCTTCAGTGGAGATCGTGAGCAAAGGGGCGTGACCGGGCATCGCTCAGACGGGCACGCGGTCTCGGTAGAGCCGTGCTCCAGCAGCCTCTGCAGGTCCACGACGGGCTGAATCCCGGAGACCGGCGGGCGGGCCGACGATCAGGCATCCAGGCGCCGGGGCCCGGGACCGATCTCGCGGACGACGGTGTAGTCAATGATCGAAGAGAAACCGGAATCCGTGCTCACGGACCACTCCTCATGGTCTGATGCGGGGTAGGAGCCCCGGCCGCCATCGTGCAATCTCAACTGCGGTTGAGGTCAAACATCCCTTCCGACCTGAGGTGCGACCGACCCAACGGGGCGAGCGAGCTCCCGCCTTCTGTCGTACCTGACGGTGTTCAGGGCAGGGCGGCGGCGGCCCGCTCGCGCAGCGACGTCTCGTGCTCCGCGTCCGTGCGGAGCGTCACCGTGAGCCCGGCGTCGGCCAGGACGGCCAGCAGGACGGCGAGCTGCCCCGGAGACTCCTCACTGAGCAGGTCCTCGGCGTGGTCCACGGCCAGGGCGGCGATCTCGATGTCGCGCAGGCTGTCGGTGAGCGCGTCCCAGTTACGGCCGAAGTGGCCGGGAAGGCGCAGCGCCCGTGCCGCCTCCTCGAAGAAGGCGGCACGGGCGCGGCAGGCCCGCCCGTCCAACACCGGCCCCGCGGGCGCCGGGCCGGTGGACACCGCCAGCCAGGACGGCAGCGGACGTGCGGCTGAGCTCATGACAGGTCCTAGAGCCGGTAGAAGTCGGTGTAGTGGTTGGGCGAGAACCACACCGCGCCGGTGCTGCGGTTGACGACGATCCGGTACGCGTCGCGGGCGGCGCCCCTCGCGCGCGAGTACACGTCGTACTCATGGTAGGTGGCGCCGGCGGGCAGCTGGCCTTCGCGGTTGTAGAAGCGTCCGCCGGTGTAGTTGTAGCGGCCGTCCGGCCAGGAGTACCAGCCGGCGGTGGTGGGATAGCCCTTGGACTGCCAGATCGACCTGGCCGTGCGCGCGTCCGCGCACCGCGACATGGTGCACGAGCCGTAGACGGCGGCGTTGGCGGGGACGACGCCGGCCAGGCCGACGAGTGAGACGAGGGCGGCGAGTACGACGGCGAGCCTCAGCGGCCAGCCGGGTCCGGGGCGTTGGGGGGTGGGCACGGATCCTCCTCGTGACGTGACGGACACGGAGAGGATCATCGCCCGGCCGGCGAACGTCAACGACAAAGCACCCGAAAGGAATGGTGAACTCTGCGCGGACGATCAGCGTGCGCGCAGCGCGTACACCTCCTGGGTCGGGTCGCGCTGGGTGCGGGTGGCCGAGCGGTCGGTGGTGAAGACGACCACGCCGCGGTCGGCGGCCGGCCAGGTGTTGTTGCCGGGCGTGGTGAGCTGCTCGGCGGTGCTCCAGCCGGTGCGCTCCAGCCGCGCGGTGAACACCTTCCACCGCCAGTCGGCCGAGCGGGAGTCGTACCACACGGCCCGGATCGTGCGGTCGGGGTCGAGGCTGAGGCGCGGGCGCTGGCTCATCGCGTCCGGGGCGAGCCCGACCGGCTCCGCCCGCGTCCAGGTGCGGCCGCCGTCGGACGAGCGGGCGGCGCGCAGCGACAGGTTCGTGCCGGAGCTGCGCAGGGACCTGGTCTCCCAGATGGCCACGAACCCGCCGTCGCCGTCGGCGGCGAGGCTCGGGTGCCGGTCGGCGGCGTCGGTGGCGGTGCTCACGCATACGGGCTCGCTCCAGTCCCGGCTGGAGCGGACGCAGGCCAGGATCTGCCAGTTGTCCGGGTCGGTGCCGCCTGGCTGCTCGCCCGGCTTCGGGGTGTGGCCCGTCCACAGCGGGTCGGGGTCGAAGCGGTTGTCCTGCCAGGCGACGACGACGCTTCCGTCCGCGCCGGCCGCGACCGAGGGGAACAACGAGGCGGGGAAGCGCGGCGAGCGGGCGTCCTGCGGCGTGCCGAGGTCGACGTTCTTGCCGGGCGCCGACAGGTTGACCGGCGCGCGGTCCTCGCCGACGACCTGCGCGTACACGTCGAAGGGGCCGCGGGCGTTGTCGGCCCACACCACGACGGGGCGGCGGCCGTCGATCAGGGCGAGGTCGGGGTGGACGGCCCGGCCCTGCCCGTCCGACAGCCGTACGGCGGGTTCGAACGAGCGGCCGCCGTCGCGGCTGTGGCGCAGCAGGATCACCGGCCGGTGCGGCTGCTCCTGCCCGAGCTCGTCCTGCCAGACGACCCACACGTCGTCGCCGGAGACGGCGATCCGAGGGAAGCGGGCGGTGGGGGAGTCGCCGGACAGCGTCACGGTGCGGCCGTGCCCGCGGTAGACGACCGAGGTGCGGGCGTCGTCGTGGACCTCGGCGACCACGTGCGTCGTGTCGCCGTCCACGGCCACGTCGGGAAAGCCGGTGAACCGGCCGGCGCCGCCGACGGCCAGGCTCGCGCGGTCGCCGCCGCGCTGCGCCGGCGGCAGCGCGATCTCCGGCGCCGGCACGGCGGGCGCCTGCGCCGAGACGAACACCGCGGAGGTCGCCGCGCGCAGCTGGTCGGGCAGGTCCGGGTCGGCGTCCGCGCCGGAGGCCGCGCCGGGCGCGCGGACCTCGGCCCGGTACCAGGTGTGCTCGCCCTCGAGGGCGACGGGCAGGAGGTAGGTCTCGTCGTCGGAGCCCGCCGTGTACGTCGCCACCGGCCCGGCCGAACGGCCCGGCGCGGCGTACACGAGCACGCGGGCGCCGGCGGCGCGCTGCACGCGCACCCGCAGGGACGCCTTCTTCGCGAGCCGCCCGTGCTTCAGGACGACCTCGTCGCCGCCGAGCGCCTCGTACTTCCCGTCGCCGTCGAGGTCGGCCTCGATGGTGACGAAGGGGCCGTTGCGGCGGTAGGACACCGTCGTGCGGCCGCCGCGCAGGCCGTCCAGGACGCCGCGCACCGAGCGTTCGGCGGCGAACACCCACGTCGTGGGCTGGCCGGGACCGGCGGTGCCCCACAGCTCGCGGAAGTGGCAGTCGCTGGCGGCGACCGCGCCGAAGCGGAAGCCGGCGTTCCACCGGTTCTCGGCGTAGTCGATCTGGGCGTCGGGGTCGGAGGCGACGTTCCACACCTCGACGGTGTTCATCCCCTGGACGCTGGCGTTGGCGGTGGGCCCGCCGTCGGGGGTGTACTCGCCGTCGTCGGGGTGGGCGGTGGACCAGACGGCGTCTTGGGCGTGGGCGTCCCAGACCGACTGCTGCACGTGCCGGAACGCCGGGGAGCCGGGCGGGTTGGCGCCGTCCACGACGGTGTCGACCGCGCCGAGGACGATCGCGTGCGGTGACCCGTTCGCCTCCTCGCCGGGCACCAGGAGCAGCTTGGACGAGCGCCACTGCGGGTCCCAGTGCTGGTCGTAGGTGCGGTGGTCGGTCAGCGGCAGGAAGTCCAGCCCGGTGCGCTCGGCCTCGGCGATCTGGTCGGCGACGGGCAGGTTGCCGGGCAGGGTCTGCTTGGACTGCTGGCGGGGCAGGCTGCCGTCCGCGGAGTGGTCGTCGTGCACGTGCGTGTCGCCGGCCAGCCACTCGCCTCTCGGAGCCTTCTCGCCGGCCTGTGCGGGGCTCGCCGTCATCGCGCCGGCCGCGACCGCCGCGCCCCCTGCGACGGTCACGAAGTGCCTGCGGCTCAATTCCATCGGTACGCCTCCCGCGCCTTGATCCGGAACGGCGCCGACACTAGGGAGCCCCTCGACTAAAAAGGTAAATACTTCGCAAATCACCCCCGCCTTGCGGGGGAACCTTTGACGCTGTCAGGGCGCGATGAGGTCGTCGCGCCTCAGCGGCTCACGGCGATCTCGCGCTCCAGATGCGACGCCGCGCGGCCGGCGCGCGGCGACGTGCGCGCGCGCCCGGTCAACTCCTGGACTGGCGGCAGGGCGACGTCGCC
>NZ_POUD01000580.1 GCF_003236395.1 Nonomuraea aridisoli
GTCGCTGGTCTCCTCGTCCAGCCGGTCGCGCATCTCCTTGCTGATCGTGCCCACCCCGCCCCGCTCGGGCTTGGTGAAGGCGCCCGTGCCCCAGCGCAGGTCGTGGCCCACCGCGCTGGCTTCGATCTCGGGCACGAAGCGGCGGTCGCCCTCGGCGCCGAACTCGCGGATGCGCAGCTTGCCCGACACCACCACGGGGTGTCCCGCGCGCACGGAGGTGGCGACGTTCTCCCCCAGGGCGCGCCAGCAGCGGACGGTGAAGCAGACCCGCTCGCCGTCGGTCCACTGACCCGTCTTCTTGTCGAAATAGCGGTGCGAGGTGAACACCTTGAGCGAGGTGACCTTGGTGCCGTCGTCGAAGTTGTACTGCCTGGGCTCTGCCGCGACGTTTCCGGTGAGCGTGATGTAGATGTCGTTCATGTGATTCCTCCCATGCGGCGGGCCGACTGCCCGCGATCTGGGACCACGGTGCCGCAGGCGGGCACCACCGCAGTTCGCCGAACGAGGTTCTGTGGAAAGAGGGAGCGTGTACGGCGCGCCTGTGGACAAAGGCCCGGCCACATCTCCGGGCCGAGCTCCACGGCACGGCTTTCCCCACATGGTGCGAGTGGTGCCGCTTTGTCGCATCCCAATTGTCGGCGCATGGCGACAGATCGCCGTCCTGACCGTCGATCGAGCCGGAGCCGCGGACCGGCGCCTCGGGCGAGCACTCCCGCCTCCGGCCGGACTCGCACCGGGGAAGCGGTGCCGCCTGTACGCCGTCACGCACATTCCCTGACCGACGGCCCGGTCACGCAGGCCCGCCGAGAGGTGCCTGGCCGACATTCGCGACACACCACCGGATCACTCCGGGCCGACCCGCCCTATTTGGGGTACCGAAGACCGAATAGGCAAGGCGCCCATGGGCCACCGAGGGCCAGGTAACCGGGACGTCCCGTAAGGATGCCGGAAGGCCACATAACCGGGACGTCCCACAAGCACACCACAAAGGCCACGTAGCCGAGGTGTCCCATGGGGACACCTCGCAGGCCGGGTAACCGGGGTGTCCCATAAGCGCACCCCGAGGTCAGGTAACCGGACGCGGTCAAGGCCACAGGCTGGGCGGGAGACGGTCCGCGGGGTCGGGGTGTGGTGGGTCGGGTGTGGCC
>NZ_POUD01000581.1 GCF_003236395.1 Nonomuraea aridisoli
CACGCGTAAGTTCGTCGGCAGCGTCAGAGGTGTATAAGAGACAGGTGGTGCAGAGCCAGTCGTTCAAGGAGCCGGGGAAGCCTGTGGGTGGGCCGACTTTGAGGCAGGTGATCTCGCCCGTGCCTGGTGCGGGGCCTACCTTGAGGTGGCGGACGCCGGTGGCATGCTCGCCCGACTCCGTGTCGTACGGGGTCAGGTGGACGCCGAAGGTCGGACCGTTGTCGGCCTGGTCTGCGGGGTGGAGGTGGAGGAAGTCGTCGATCACGCGGGTGGTGGCCTCCGGGTGGGCGGCCAGGTAGGACAGGTGGTCGGTGACGAGGCGGTTGGCGACCGTGCGCAGGAGGTTGGTGGCGCACAGGTTGTGGGCGCAGGCGGCGCCGTCGAGGGTGATCTCGGGGAGGGCGAAGCGGCGCAGACCGCGGGAGGTGACGCGCAGGCAGTCGCACAGGCCCGGGTCGGCCGGGCCCCAGGGCGGGCAGGTCGTGGCGTCGTGGACCTGGACGTCCCATGACACCCAGTCGTCGCCGAGGCGGAACGCCGGGGGCTCTGCCGCGCATCGGCCGCACGTGAGGACGGCGGCGCCGGTCAGGGGGTCGATGAGCAGGCCGTCGCACTCGCGGGCCAGGGCTCTGGCGGCGGCCCTGGCGACCTGCGCGGAGGCCTGGAGCCTGTGCGGCGGCGCGGTCGTGGAGACGACGACGTGTTGTCGGGTGCGGCGCAGGCGGCGTCTCTCGTCGTCGGTGAGCGTGGTGCCGGTCGGTTTCCACGGGGTCCGGTGGTGGGTCACGGTCAACGTGCCGTTGGCGATGGCGTCGATCGCCGCCCGTCTGTACGGGCCGCCGACGCGCCAGGGCACGAACGAGCCGGCCTCGAAGGGGAAGTGCTCCACGACGACGACGAACGCGGAGGTCATCGTGGCGGGCACCGGGAGAACGATCTTCATGGGGGGCCTCCGTACGGAAGGGAACGGGAGGCCTTCAGCATGGGTTCGACGTCGGTCCGGCCGAGGTGTCGAACGCGATTCTGTGGATGAGCGCTCAGGCCCACGACTGCCCTGTGGACAACGCCCCGCTCCTGAGGCTCCTCGGCGGTTCCGTCCCGGCCCGGGTCAGGAGAAGAACGGTTGGGAGGTGGGCGTGGTTCGGGGG
>NZ_POUD01000582.1 GCF_003236395.1 Nonomuraea aridisoli
GAGAACCAAGCACGCACTTCCTCTTTGCGAACGTACCTACACCTGCATCGCCTGTGGAGCGGTGTCCGGCAGGGACAAGAACTCCGCTCGCGTGATGCTGGTCCGGGCTGGTCTGAACCCGGCTGGTCCTGATCGCGTAAGACCTCCTGCCCCGCCGGGGCAGGAGGCAGCGTGAGCCAGGAATCCCCTTCCCTGCAGGGAGGGGAGCAGTCAACACTTGCCCTTGACCCAGGGCAGCAGCTCGTCCCATGCCCCGGAGTCGTTGGCGTGCATGACGTAGTTGCGCGCGGTGGCCATCCACTCCCGCACCGCCGTCGGACGCACCCCGCGCGCGGCGTTCAGCAGGTCGGGCGTGGTCAGCGGGATCGGCCGGCCCGCCTTGATGGACTCGTGCAGCTTGGCCTCCACCGCCCGGTCCACCACGCCCTTGAGGTCGGCGCCGACGAAGTGTTCCGTGGCCCGCGCCACCGCGTCGAAGTCCATCTCCGCCAGGGGCTTGTCACGGCACAGGATGCGCAGGATGGCCGCGCGCGCCGCGAGGTCGGGCGGCGGCACGAACACCGGCTGGTCCAGGCGTCCTGGTCGGCGGAAGGCGGCGTCGACGTACCAGGGCGCGTTGGTGGCGGCCAGCACGAGGACGCCCTCGTTGGCGTCCTGGTCGACGCCGTCGAGCTCGGCCAGGAACTGGTTGACGATCTGCCGGGTGTGCGCCTGGCGCATGTCGGAGCGGCGCGCGGCCAGCGCGTCCACCTCGTCGAAGAAGAGCACGCACGGCCGGTTGCGGCGGGCCATGTCGAACGTGGCGCGCAGGTTTCGCTCGCTGGAGCCGATGTACATGTCGAGGATGTCCGACAGGCCCACGCTGACGAACGCCGCGCCGAGCTCGCCGGCCGCGGCCCTGGCCAGGTGGGTCTTGCCCGCTCCCGGAGGGCCGTAGAGGAGGACGCCGCCGCCGGCGCGCTTGCCGAACGCGGAGAACAGCTCGGGCTGCTGCAGGGGCAGCAGCAGCTTCATCCGCAGCGCCTCCTTCACCGTGTCCATCCCCGCCACGTCGGCGAACGAGATCTTCGCCCGCTCGACCCCCTCCTCCGGCGACGGCGACGGGGCCGGGGACGGCGCGGGGGCGGCGTACGCG
>NZ_POUD01000583.1 GCF_003236395.1 Nonomuraea aridisoli
GAGAACCAAGCACGCACTTCCTCTTTGCGAACGTACCTACACCTGCATCGCCTGTGGAGCGGTGTCCGGCAGGGACAAGAACTCCGCTCGCGTGATGCTGGTCCGGGCTGGTCTGAACCCGGCTGGTGCTGATCGCGTAAGACCTCCTGCCCCGCCGGGGCAGGAGGCAGCGTGAGCCAGGAATCCCCTTCCCTGCAGGGAGGGGAGCAGTCAAGGTCTTCCTTTCGTACGGCGGGTGGGCGGCGCGGTCAGCGGATCCTCCGGCCACGGGTGCTTGGGGTAGCGGCCGCGCATCTCCGCGCGCACCGAACGGTAGCCGTCACGCCAGAACGACGCCAGGTCGGCCGTGACGGCCAGCGGCCGGCCCGCCGGGGACAGCAGGTGCACGAGCACCGGCACGCCGGCGATCCGCGGCGTCTCCTGCCAGCCGAACACCTCCTGCAGTTTCACCGCCAGCACCGGCTGCTCGCCCGAGTAGTCGACGCGGACGCGGGACCCGCTCGGCACCTCGAGGCGTTCGGGGGCGACCGCGTCGAGGCGTTCGCTCCACGGGATCAGGCGTCTGAGGGCGGCGGCCACGTCGATGCGTTCCAGGTCGGCGCGGCGGCGGGCCCGGGACAGCTCGGGTTCGAGCCACCGGTCGGCCAGGTCGACGAGCGCGTCCATCGGGGGCCAGGGGTGGCCGATCGCCCGGTGGCAGAACGCCAGGCGGTCTCTCAGCTCTTTCGCCTGTTTCGTCCAAATCAGGACTTCTTCGGTACGCAGGCCGTGCAGGATGGCCTCGCGGACGTCGGCGTCCTGGAGCGGGGTGGCGGACAACTCGATCGCGCCCAGCCGTTCGATCCGGCGGGCGGACACGTCGCCGCGCCGCTCGCCGGGAGGGACACGCCAGGTGACCTCGTCCTCGACGGTGGGCTCGACGGCGAGGCGCGCGGTGGCCTCGTCGATGACCACGGCCTGCCGGACGCGGGCCGACGCCGAGCCCGTCGGCCGGTCGGCCACGGCGATGGCCAGCCACTCGGCGGTCCGCAGCTTGGAACCCTCGGCCAGTTGCGCCTGCGTACCGGACGCCATGAGGTACCCGGCCCCCCGCCGCCGCGCCACCCGCTCCGGAAACGCCAACGCCACCACCCT
>NZ_POUD01000584.1 GCF_003236395.1 Nonomuraea aridisoli
CTCCCGAGCCGTCCTCCCGCTCCCGCTCCCGCTCCCGCTCCCGCTCCCGCTCCCGAAAGGATCATCTTTGCCGTCCTCCCTCAACCCCGCGACCGGCGAGCCCGTCGCCGATCACGATCCGCATCCGCCCGAACACGTGGAGACCGTCCTGAGCGCCGCCGTGACGGCGCAGCGCGACTGGCGCGCGACCCCCATCGACCGGCGGCTCCCCCTGCTGAGCGCCATCGCCCGCGAGCTCCGCGCCGACGCCGACCGGTTCGCCCGGCTGATCACCCAGGAGATGGGCAAGCCGATCACGGAGGCGCGCGCGGAGGTCGAGAAGTCGGCCTGGACGCTCGACCACTACGCCGGGCACGCCGAGCGCTACCTCGCGCCGGAGCCGGTCGCGTCCGGCGCGACGGAGAGCACGGTCGTCTTCGAGCCGCTCGGCGTGCTGCTGGCGATCATGCCGTGGAACTATCCGTTCTGGCAGTTCTTCCGCTTCCTCGCGCCCGCGCTGGCGGCCGGGAACGGCGCGGTGCTCAAACACGCGAGCAACGTGCCGGCCTGCGCGCTGGCGCTGGAAGAGGTCGTACGGCGGGCCGGCGCCCCGCCCGGGCTCTGCTCCACGCTGCTCGTCGAGCCGGCCGCGGTCGCCGGTCTCATCGCCGACGACCGGATCGCGGCCGTCACCCTCACCGGCTCCACCGAGGTCGGCGCGCTGGTGGCCGCGCAGGCTGGCGCGCACCTGAAGAAACACGTCCTGGAGCTGGGCGGCTCGGACCCGTTCGTCGTGCTCGACGACGCCGACCTGGACGAGGCCGCGACGGCGGCGGTGCGGTCGCGGTTCAACACCGTCGGCCAGAGCTGCGTCAACGCCAAACGCCTCATCGTGGACGAGAGCGTCGCCGACGCGTTCGTCGACCTCGTCGCCAAGAAGGCCGGCGCGCTCGCCCTGGGCGACCCCATGGACGAGGCCACCCAGATCGGCCCGCTCGCCCGCGCGGACCTCCGCGACACCCTGCACGACCAGGTACGGCGCACCGTGGCGGCCGGGGCGACCCTGCTGCTGGGCGGCGCACCCGTCCCCGGCCGCCACGGTGCGCCGTACCTGGT
>NZ_POUD01000585.1 GCF_003236395.1 Nonomuraea aridisoli
CCGATACCCCCACGGACGCCCCCACGGGCACCGTGCCGCCCACGGTGGACCCGACCGCGACCGGCTCTCCGACGGAGACCGCCGTGCCGACCGCGAGCCCCACGGAGCTCCCGATCTGCGCGACGCCTTCTGAGGAGCCGTCGGTGGAGCCTCCGCTGGAGCCGACCGACGCGCCCGCGGAGACCCCGTCCCCGGCCCAGCCGACGGACACCGCGACGCCCACGCCGTCCGAGACGGCGACCACCCCAGCCCAGGAGTAAGCGGGCGACAGACGGGCCAGGCCGCGCGCCTGGCCCGTCTCACGTGTTCAGAAGCTGTTGTAGCGGCCCTCGTGGTAGAGGAGCGGCGGGCCGTCGCCCGGCGTGCCGAGGGCGGTGACCTGGCCGACGACGATGGAGTGGTCGCCGCCGTCGTACACGGACTTGGTGGTGCACTCCACCGTGGCGAGCGCGCCGTCGAAGAGGGCCACGCCCGACTCGCCCCGGTGGTGGGCCCAGCGGGCCAGCTGCCCGTCCAGGGGACGCCCGCGGTGGGCGAAGAAGCGGGAGGCGTCCTCCATCGAGGCCGGCAGCACCGACACGCCCCACGCCCCGGCCTCCAGCACGGCGTCGTGGAAGCGGGCCACCTTCTCGGCGCAGAACAGCACGAGCAGCGGGTCGAGGGAGACGGAGGTGAAGGAGTTGACCGTCATCGCGTGGTCGACGTCGCCCACCCGGGTCGTGACGATGGTGACACCGGTGGCGAAGCGGCCGACGACCTTCCGGTACGCACGTGGGTCAATAGGCCGCTCGATAAAGTGCACCTAGATACTTTATGCCGTTACGTCGGGTTCTTCGGTGTGTACCCCCGGAGCAACCATGATCCACGGCTTGCCGACGGCGACATCAGATAGGCCACCACCAGCGCCGCCAGGCCGCCGTACAGGTAGACGTAGCCGGGCGCGCCCTGCGCGATCACCAGGTCGCCCACCCGCAGCTCCAGCGTGAACGGCATGGTCACCAGCAGCCACCCGAGCGCCGTCGCCATGACGCCGAGCTTGGCCCGCATCAGCTTGCCCGCCCCGAGGCACACCGCGAAC
>NZ_POUD01000586.1 GCF_003236395.1 Nonomuraea aridisoli
GGGGTGGGCGGAGGGGTTCTTCACGACGCGGGCGCTTGCCACGACCTCGCCGAGCGGGGAGATCGCGAAGCGGGTGTTGGCGATGTCGTGGGCGGTGAACGTCAGGGCCAGGGTCACGTGGATTCCGGGGTGGCTTAATCAATACCGATGGATGGCGAAATTTCAGCATCGTGGCTGACATGTCGGCAACTGCGGTGGAAAGACCGCTTCTTCGGCTTCGCGCCTTCCGGAACCTGTTCGTCGCGGCGGCGGTGAGTCAGTTCGGGTCCCAGATCACGTACGTCGCGCTGCCTCTGCTCGCGGTGACCGTCCTCGGGGCGGGGGCCGGTGAGGTGGGGCTGCTGGCGGCCCTCGGGACGCTCACGGTGCTGGTCGTCGGCCTGCCCGCCGGTGTCTGGGTGGACCGGGTGCGGCGGCTGCCGGTGATGATCGCCATGGACGTGGCGCGGGCGGCGGTGCTGCTGTCGGTCCCGCTGGCGTGGTGGGGCGGGTGGCTGTCCATGGGTCAGCTGTACGTGGTGGCGGTGCTCGTCGGGGCGGGGTCGCTGCTGTTCGACGTGGCCTCGCTGAGCCTGGTGCCCGGCCTGGTCGGCCGTACCCGGCTGACGTCGGCCAACTCGCTCCTGGTGAGCACCGGCGCCGGGATGGACATCGCCGGCCGCGGCATCGCCGGCCTCCTGGTCCACGCAGCAGGCGCCCCTCTCGCCATCCTCCTGGACGCCCTCACCTACATGTGGTCGGCGGCCTGCCTCCGCCGCATCACCGAGCCAGCCGTCGAACCCCACACCCCCGACCGTTCGAACCCGCCGCCGAACGCGACCATCCCTCGTGGAGCGGCCCGCGCACCTCGGGGTGTGAGAGGGGTGGGTGGCACGACCACGCCTCTCGACCGCGAGCCCGGCCGTGGCCCGCAGGAGGAAGAGACCGCTGGCATCGCCCCGGCTCTCCGACACGACGTGGAAACCGACGGCGCCGTACCGGAGCAACACGCCGGTGGTGCCGCCCCCGCTCTCCGGTGCGACGTACGAGGAGACAGCGTCGTGCGGGAGGACGAGGCCGGGGC
>NZ_POUD01000587.1 GCF_003236395.1 Nonomuraea aridisoli
GGGCGGAGAGGTGGGAGGCTGCGGGCCGTATCCGTACTGCGGGTGACCGCCGTACCCGTAGGGCTGCTGCGGTCGGTGCTGACCGTACGGATCTTGCGGCTGTGGCGGATGGCCCATGCTGTGGCTCCTGATAACGGGGGGGTGTTGTGGGACGTTCCAACGGCGCCGAAGGTTTACACCATCCGTGTTCTGGTCCGCTTGAGTGTCATGCCTCCGGGACGAGGCCGGCGTTGGCGGCGCGGCGCCACAGTCTCCGGTGCCATTCGCCCTCGTCGGAGGTGGGCGGGGTGGTCAGCACGGGTTCGGGCCGGTTTCGATGAGGTGGAGGAGGGCCCAGGCGACGCCGTAGCAGTCGTCGGGGCCGAAGCACGCGGCCAGCGCCTTCGCCTCCTCCCCCGTCACCGGCCGGGAGATCGCCCTGAGCTGGGCGTCGCGCCGGTCGATCTCCGCTTCGTCGGCGTCCTCATCGGGGAGCGGTCCTTCGGCGACGAACGCCTGCACCTCTGGTCTCATACGTCCATGATCGCCGGGGTGTCAAAGTCCGAAGCGGCATGGCGACCGCGGCGTGCCGCGCGGCGGCTCCCGGCACGATGGGCGGATCGCCGCCGAGTTCGTCGGTGGCGGCGCGTACGTTCGGAGCACACCGGAGGTGGTGAGCATGACCACGACCGACGAGCGAGCCGCCGTCCTCGCCCTCACCAGGGCCACCCGCGACCGGCCCTGGTTCCACACCGCGCGCGTCATCCTCGACGCCGGTAGCGCTCTGGCGCTGCTGCGGGGCGGCGGCACGAGCCGCGACGCCGCCGACCGGGCGCACGCCGCCGCGCTCGCCGCCCGCGTCCGGCCGGCCGACCTCGTCTGGGGGCGGGAGCTGATCGCCGCCATGTTCGCCGCCGGCGTCCGCCTTGTCACGGTGCTCGACGACGCCTACCCCGGCAACCTGGCCTGGGCGTACGACCGCCGGCCGTTCCTGTGGTTCCGCGGCGAGCTGCGGCGCGACGACCACCGGGCGGTGGCCGTGGTCGGCGAGCGCGACGTGGCGGGGG
>NZ_POUD01000588.1 GCF_003236395.1 Nonomuraea aridisoli
GGGCGGGACCGTCGGGGTCCAGGCGGCGAGTTTGTCCTTCTCGTGGATGAGGTTGCGGATGTCGCCTTCGGCGTACTCGAACTCGGGGGACCAGAAGAGGGCGTCGAACGGGCAGACCTCGATGCAGATCCCGCAGTACATGCACAGCGAGAAGTCGATGGCGAAGCGATCGAGGACGTTCCGCTGCCGGGGACGGCCGCCTTCGGGGGCGGGGATCGTCTCCTTGTGGGAGTCGATGTAGATGCACCAGTCGGGGCATTCACGGGCGCACAGCATGCACGAGGTGCAGTTCTCCTCGACCAGCGCGATGACGCCCCGGCTACGCGGCGGCAGATCCGGTTTCACCTCGGGATATTGCTGCGTAACCGATTTGCGCAGCATGTGGCGAAGGGTGATGGACAGCCCCTTTGCAAGCCCGACTCCCGGTATACGCCCCACACCAACATCATGGCGCACTTGACCGCCCAGGTGAATGCGCCAGCGCGTTGTCCCCAGGTTTTCCACAGCTGTCCACAGGCCGGGGAGGAGTTATCCACAACCTGTGCGCATGCCCGATATGGGATAAGCCATGGCGATAGTCTCTCCGCCATGCAGCACAGCCATCCTGTCCGTCCCAGTGGCACCGCGTGGGCCGCCGCCATCGCGTGGGCCTGCCTGCCTCTGGTCACGTGCGGCTATGCGACCCCGTTCTCCATCGGGTTCGCGGCCTACTGGATGCGCAGCGTCTGGCATGCCCTCGCCGCGTCGATCTACCTGATCGCGATCGGCTCGTTCACGCTCGGAGCCCTCCTGTACGCCGACGCCGAGGCGCCCGACGACCTCGCCGTGCTGTTCACGCTGGGGTTGCTCCTGAGCTGGTTCGGGGGTGTCGTGCACTCGGCGGTGCTGGTGCCGTTCATGGTGCGCGCGCGGCCGAGGCGGCCGGCGTACCAACCGGTCGAGCTGCGGCAGCGCACCACCGCGCCGTCCTACCAGCGGCCGCCGGGCGAGCCGCAGTGGATCGGCCACTACCGGGTGCTGCGGTCCCTGGGGCGGGGCGGGC
>NZ_POUD01000589.1 GCF_003236395.1 Nonomuraea aridisoli
GCACGGGGGCCATCGGCGACGGGGCGGGCGCCGGGAAAAGCCGTTGACGGCGTTTTTAGCATGGCCACATGCCGGATATCTCGACGCTCGTGGTGTTCTGCGCGGCCACGCTCGCGCTGCTCATCGTCCCGGGACCCGCGGTCCTCTACATCGTCACCAGGAGCGTCTCCCAGGGCTCCTCGGCGGGGCTGATCTCGGTGCTCGGCGTCCACGTGGGGTCGGTCGTGCACGTCGCCGCGGCCGCGCTGGGCATCAGCGCGCTGCTCGCGGCCTCGGCCACGGCGTTCACCATCGTCAAGTACGTCGGCGTGGCCTACCTGGTCTGGCTCGGCGTGCGCAAGCTGATGCGGCGGAGCGCGGAGGAGCACGCGGTCGAGCTGCGGGTGCACTCCAAGCGGCGGCTGTTCTGGGAAGGGGTTCTGGTCAACGTCCTCAACCCCAAGACGGCGGTGTTCTTCGTGGCGTTCCTGCCGCAGTTCGCCGACCCCGGCGCCGGGCCGATCGGCCCGCAGATCCTCGTGCTCGGACTGCTGTGGATCGCCCTCGGGATGATCTCCGACGGCACGTACGCGATGCTCTCCTCCGCACTGGCGGGACGGCTGCGCGGGTCGGCCCGCGCACGGCGGCGGCTGGACGTCGGCAGTGGGGTCGTGTACCTGGGCCTGGCGGCCTGGCTCACAACCGAGAAGGCATGACAAGCCGCGAATTTTCCCGCCCATAGTGCGATAGTGGGGAGCACATCAGTCGCTCGTCAGGGGGACGGCACGCCGGGACGTAGCTCATAGGCGGCACCCATGGACACGCCACCACACCTCCTCGGGCTCGAACGGGTCGTCGAGGTCTATTCCGGTCACGACACCGTCGTAGGCGTGACCGGGTCCGGTTATGCGGTCGGCCCGGATCTCGTGCTGACCTCCGGCCACGTGGTGGATCCCGCCGCGCCCTGCCAGGTGCGCGCGTCCGGGTCGGCGCGGTGGGTGGCGGCCGAGGAGGTGTGGCGCTGTCTCTTATGCACATCTGACGCTGCCGATGAACTT
>NZ_POUD01000058.1 GCF_003236395.1 Nonomuraea aridisoli
GCGAGGCCGTGGGACGGCGCGCCCGCACGCAGCCGCCCGCCGTCCCACGGCCACAGCCTCGATGACCCTCGCCCTAGGAAGAGACCTCCACCCTCATGGAAGCCCTACGCGCCATCAGCTACGTGTACGCCCGGTGCGAGCGAGGCCGCCAACCAGAGCGCTTCGTCATCCTGGTGGCGGCCCCCGTACGCGGCGGTGTGCTCCTGCATGAGGAGCACACCCAAGGAGCGAGCATGCTCCTCAACCGGGTCGTTCCGCCGCTGCCTCCCGAGCAGACGGTCGAGGCGTGGCTGGCGCAGAGAAACCAGGAGCTGGCGGCCGAGGGGTGGAGCCCGCCGTCCCGTGTCGCGGGCATCTGCTGACCGCCTGCCCGGGGGACCATGACCAGTCGAATAACCAGCAAGGACGACAACCGAAAGGACGACAGTGACCGACGAAACCTCCGCTGACGCTCGCGCAGCCGAGTTCAGGCACAAGCTCGTAGACGAGCTCGTCGCCGCCGGATACATCACTTCGGCGGAGGTCGCAGCCGCGTTCCGCGCCGTACCTCGGCACGCGTTCGTTCTCCCCGGAACGCCGCTGGACGTCGCCTACAACGCGGACAACTCCGTGGTGACCAAGACGACCGAGCATGGGGTGGCCGTCTCCTCCGTCAGCGCGCCGTTCATCCAAGCCCTGATGATCGAGCAGGCCGAGATCGGGCCCGGCATGAGCGTCCTGGAGATCGGCAGCGGCGGCTACAACGCGGCGCTGCTGGCCGAGGTGGTCGGCCCGGAGGGGCGCGTGGTCAGCATGGACATCGACCCGGAGGTGACCGACCGGGCCAGCACTCTGCTGGACGCCACCGGCTACAGCAACCGCGTCTCCGTCGTCTGGGCCGACGCCGAGCACGGCGCCCCCGACTTCGGCACGTTCGACGCGGTCATCGTCACCGTGGGGGCGTGGGACATCGCGCCGGCGTGGCGGGAGCAGCTGGCCGCCAAGGGCCGTCTCGTGGTGCCGTTGCGGATGAACGGGGTGACCCGCTCGATCGGGTTCCGCCGCGACAATGACCACCTGGTGAGCACGTCGGCGAAGGTGTGCGGGTTCGTCGCGATGCAGGGCGACGGCGAGCACGCCGACCGGGATCTGACGCTGTCGGACAGACGGGGCCGGAAGGTGACGCTGCGGTTCGATGACGGGGCGCCGGACAATCCCGGCCTGCTCGACGGCGTGCTGGCGGGCGAACGTAGCCAGGCATGGTCGGGAGTGACCATCAAGCACGGGGTGTCGTTCGCGGACCTACACCTGTGGTTCGCCTGCTACCTGCCCGGCTTCTGCCGGATGACCGTGGACGACGGGACCGATCTGGATCGTGAGCGCGGCACCTGGTTTCCGTTCGCCGTCGTGCGCGGCGACAGCTTCGCCTACCTGGCGGTGCGCCCGGCCCTAGGAGGCGGCGGGGTCGAGTTCGGGGCGGGAGCGTACGGGCTGCACGGGCCGCAGGCGGCCAACGCGATGGTGGAGCAGATCCAGGCGTGGGATCGGCAGGCCCGGCGCGGGGAGCCCACGTTCGCGTACTGGCCGTCCGGCCGCCACGTAGACGTCCCCGAGAGAACGGCGGTCCTGGAGAAGAGGCACGGCATCGTCACGATCTCCTGGCCGGTGGCGGGCTGACCGAGCCCACCGCGCAGGCCAGGTGCACCACACACCCATCCCCAACCTGAGGAGTGTGAGATGTCAGCAACACTGGCCGTCGACGCCACAGGCGCCACGGGCGTCGCCGGCGACGAGTTCGAGCCGCTGGACATGAGGGTCGTGGAGTCCACCACGCCGCTCGTGGAGATGATGTGCTCCACCGATGACGGGTGCGGCGTCTCGTGCGGCACGAGCGCGTGCAGCACCGGCAGCAACGACCCGTCGTAACCCCCGCCCTCTGCCGCCGGCGTCCCCTCTCGGGGCGTCGGCGGCACGGCCACCCCTTCGCCCCTCTGGCCGAGGAGATGGATCACCGTGACGATTTCGACCCGGTACCGGCATCACGGCCTGGTGCTGGTGCGCGCGACCACGGACCCCGGCGACCTCGTCGTACCGACCCGCCTCGACATCGAGCAGGACAGCCGGGCATGGCTGACCAAGATGCTGTCCCGCGCCGAGGTACGCGAAGCGCTGCAGATGGCCACCCCCGCCCTCGTCGCCCGCGCCGACCAGCTCCTCGACACCGCCCAGCCCGCGGCCAAGGACCTGCGCCGCGCCGCCCTGGCCGTCTCCTCCTACCTGCTGCGCTGGCAGCGTCGCGCCACCCCGTTCGGGCTGTTCGCCGGAGTCACGGCCGCCACCATTGGGCCCGCCACCGTGGACATCGGCGGCGAGCATCGCGCCATCGCCCGCCCCGACGCCGAATGGATCACCATGCTGGTCGACCAGATCGAGCGGCATCCCGGCCTGCGGCCGCGGCTGACGGTGGTGGCCGACAACGGCGGCACCCTCCGCGACGGCCGTCTCGTCGTACCCCGCCGCGCCGACGTCGGCGCCCGCACTCCCGGCCCGCTACGGGACGTGTCCCTGCGGCACACCACGCCCGTACGGGTCGTGCTCGCCGCGGCCGCCACACCGATACGGCTCGACACGCTCGCCGCCGCCGTCGCCGCCCGCTTCCGGGCCACCCCGCCCCAGGCGATCACAGCCATGCTGAACAGCCTCGTGGACCAGCGCATCCTCATCACCAGCCTGCGCCCTCCGATGACGGCCACCGACCCGCTCGCCCACCTCATCCGCGCCGTACGTGACGCCAGCGGCGACGACCTGGACGACATCCGGGCACTGCTCGACCAGCTCGACCGCGTCCAACGGCGGCTGACCGTCCACAACACCGCCACCCCCAGGCAGGCGACCGCGATCCGCGCGTCCACCGTCGACCTGATGACCGGCCTCGTCCCCGCCGCCCAGCACGCGCTGGCCACCGACGTGCGCCTCGACGCGCGCGTCTCCATCCCGGACATCGTCCTGGCCGAAGCCGAGCGCGTCGCCTCCGTCCTGCTGCGCCTGTCCATTCACCCGTTCGGGACGACGGCATGGCTCGACTACCACGCCGAGTTCCGCGCCCGGTACGGCCCCGGCACGCTCGTCCCCGTGCGGGAGCTGGTAGCCGACTCCGGGCTCGGCTACCCGAGCGGCTACCTCGGCGCCCCGCGCGCCCGCCCGTCGTGGCGGACGCTGACCGAGCGGGACACGGTCCTGCTGGCGCTCATCCAGCGGGCCGCCCTCGACGGCTCCGACGAGATCGTGTTGACCGACGCGGACGTGGAGGCGTTGACGGTGGGCGAACACGCCGACGTCGTGCCGCCCCAGCGCATCGAGCTCGGCGTCACCCTGCACGCCACGTCGGCCGCCGCGATCGACCGGGGCGACTTCGAGTTGAGGGTCATCGCCTCCCCGCGCGCTCACACCAGCATGGCCGGCCGGTTCGCGCCCCTCCTGGACGGCGCCGACCGTGCCCGCCTGGCCGACACCTACGCCGCGACCCCGGGCGATGTGGTGGCGGTGCAGGTGTCGTTCCCGCCGCGCGTACCCCACAACGAGAACGTGGTCCGCGTCCCGCCCGTCCTCGAGTACGTGGTGTCGCTGTCGGAGCATCCCGCTTCCTTCGCGGTCAGCGTCGATGATCTGGCGGTCACCGCGGACGCCGACCAGATGTATCTGGTGCAGCGCTCCACCCGCCGCAGGGTGATCCCGCGCGTCCCTCACGCGCTGGACGCCGCCGTCCAGACCCCGCCGCTGGCGCGCTTCCTCGCCGAGGTCGCCGACGCGCGTACCGCCGTGTGGGGGCCGTTCAACCTGGGCGCCGCCCGCACCCTGCCGTACATCCCGCGCATTCGCTACCGGCGGACCGTGCTGTCTCCGGCCCGGTGGACGTCGACCAGCCTGCCGAGCCCTTCGGCGGCCGGGTGGGACGCGGCGCTGGCCGGGTGGCGGCGGGAGTGGCGCGTGCCCGCCCGCGTCGTCGTCTGCCAGGGCGAGTTACGTCTGCCTCTGGACCTGGACCAGCCGCTGGACCGTGAGCTGCTGCGGCTACGGCTGGAGCGGGCCGACCGTATCGAGGTGCAGGAGGACGGCCCGCCGGATGGGCATGCGTGGATCGGGCGGCCCGCCGAGCTGCTGATCCCGATGACCGTGACCGACCCGCCGGCGCGCCCTCTGCCCGTCATGGCTCCGCCGGGGCCGGTCGCCCGGCCGGGAGGGTCCACGATCGTGCACGCCCGCCTGCCCGGCAGCCCTGCCCGGTTCGATGACATCCTCGCCCGCCACCTGCCGCCGTTCGCCGCCGCTCTGACCGGCCTGGTGGAGCGGTGGTGGGTGCGCCGGCACCGCAACATGATCCGCCCGGAGGAGCCGCAGCACATCGCCGTGGTGCTGCGCCTGGCCGACGCCGGCCACTTCCCGGAGGTCGCCGCCCGGCTGGCCGCGTTCGCCGCCGGTCTGGAAGCGGCCGGTCTGCCCGCCCAGCTTGCGCTCGTCACCCACTACGAGCATCCCGCCCGCTACGGCCAAGGCCCGGCGCTGGTGGCGGCCGAGCAGGTGTTCGCCGCGGACACGGCGGCCGCTGTCGCGCAGATCGCCATGGCCGACGCTGCTCATGTGCCCGCCCAAGCGTTGGCGGCCGCGTCCATGACCGACCTGGCCGCGTCGTTCGCTCCCGCCGCCGTCACCGGCTGCAGGAGGCTGCTCGCCTGCCTGCCGCGCAGCACGGGCGTGCTCGACATCGGGCTGCGTGACCAGGTGTTCGAGCTGGCCACCCCCGCCGACGACTACCGCACGGTGCGGGCCCTGCCCGGCGGCGACGCCGTCGCGGACGCGTGGAAGGCCCGCGCCACGGCGCTGGCCGCCTACCATCGCGTGCTCGCCGAGCAGCGTGACCCGGGCACCGTGCTGCGGACGCTGCTGCACGAGCACCACGTGCGCGCGGTCGGCGTCGACCCCGACTTCGAGAAGGTGACCGGCCGTCTCGCACGCGCGGCCGCGCTGCGCCGCCTCGCCCTGGAGGGCGCCCTATGACCACGATCAGCGAACAGCAAGCAGCCCGGCAGTCCCTCGCCGCAGGGGCGGCCGCGACCGCGCTGGTGCACATCGAGCGGGCCCTGAACGGCAGCGCAGACTGGGGCAGCGCTCACACCCACATCCGGCAGGCCACGACCGGGCGGATCGACGCCGCCCCGCACGCCGGCCTGTTCTACGGTGCGCCGGCCATCGCGTTCGTCCTGCACGCCGCCGCGGCGGGCCCCGACCCGCGCTATCAGGCGGCGGCCCGTAGCCTCGACCAGCACATCGCCCGCCTGGTTGCGCGGCGCGTGGCCACCGCCCGTGAGCGGATACGGCGGCGGGAGTTCGCCCACTTCGCGGAGTATGACGTGGTGCGCGGGCTGGCCGGGATCGGCGCGTTGCTGCTCCGGACGGCGCCCGCGAGCGACGCGCTCGCCGACGTCCTGGCCTACGTGGTTCAGGTGACCAAGCCGCGCCGCCTCCAGGGCGAGCAGCTGCCGGGCTGGTGGGTGGCCCACGACCCGGACCCGCTGAAGCCGACCCCCGGCGGGCACGCCAACCTCGGCCTCGCGCACGGCGCGGCCGGGCTACTCGCTCTGCTGTCTCTGGCCGCGCTGCGCGGCTGCACCGTGGCCGGACAAGTTGAAGCGATCGAACGCCTCACCGCCTGGTTCTACCGGTGGCAGCAGCACTCCCCGGACGGGGCGTGGTGGCCGCACTGGCTGACCCGCGAGGAACTCCGCACCGGCCGCGTCACCCAGCCTGGCCCGTGGCGGCCGTCGTGGTGCTACGGCACGGCCGGGATCGCCCGCGCCCTACAGCTCGCCGCCATAGCCGTCCGCGACCCGGCGCTCGCTGCGGCGGCCGAGCAGGCGCTGGCCGCGTGCCTGACCGGCAACCAGTTCGCGAGGATCACCGAGCCGGGCATCTGCCACGGCATCGCCGGCCTGTACCAGACGGCCTACCGGGCGTCGCTGGATGCGCAGACACAGGCGATCAGACGGGAGCTGCCCAGGCTGGCGGCACTGCTCGCCGACCACGCGGCCGCCCTGCAGCCGGACGACCAGGGCGGGCTGCTCAACGGCCCGGCCGGGGTGGGCCTGGCCCTGGAAACCGCACGCCAACTCACACCACCACTTTCGGGATGGGACGCATGTCTCCTCATAGCCTGACCGCCGCACGGCCTGACCAGGTCACCGAGGGCGTGCTCGCCGTGCTCGCCGGCAAGGATGTGGACGCCGCCGCGGCGGCGATCGGCGTCGACGTGGACGACCTCGCCGAAGCCGCCCGCGTGTATCAGGCCGCCGGGCTGGCCGCGCTGGAACGACGAGCAGAAGCCGACTGGTATCAGGTGCGCGTGACGTTCGCCGACTGGCCCAGCGCCGAGACGATCGGCGCCGAACGGCTCGGCCCGCTCCTGGACGACCTGCAGCAGGGCGGCGCGCTGGCCGGCTGGTGGTTCCTGCGCAAGTATCCGTGCTGGCGGCTACGCCTGCTGCAGGCGGACACCGCGGCCGTCAACCGTAGGCTCAACGAGCTGGCCCGGGACGGGGCGATCACCCGATGGCGGCCCAGCGTGTACGAGCCGGAAACCGCCGCGTTCGGCGGGCCCGCCGGCATGCGCGCCGCGCACGAGCTGTTCTGCGCGGACAGCCGCGGCGTCCTCGACTACGTCCGCCGGGCACCCGGCCTCGGCCGCCGGGAGTTGTCCGTCCTGCTGATCGGCGGACTGCTCCGCGCGGCGGGCCTGGACGAGTTCGAGCGCGGCGACGTGTTCGCCCGGGTAGCCGCGCTCCGGCCTGCCCTGTCCGAGGCCGACGTCGCCCACGTCGGCCAGCTCGCCGACACCGTGCGCCCCTTCCTGGCCTTGCCCGCGCACCCTGGAAGCGGACCGTTCGCGCCCGGCGCGGCGGCCGAGTTCGCCGCCCCGTGGTTGGCCGCGTGGCAGGAGGCGGGCGGGCAGCTCGGCGCGGCCGCCACCGAGGGCCGCCTGGACCGGGGGGTGCGTGCTCTCCTCGCCCACGTCGTGATCTTCCACTGGAACCGGCTCAACCTGTCGGCCCGCACGCAGGCCGTCCTCGCCCACGCGGCCGCCGCCGCCATCCTGCCTAGGAGCTGACCGTATGGACCGCGCAACGCTGGCGGCCGCCGCCCGATACTTTCCGCTCGTCGGGTACGCCCGCCCCGCCTACCCGCCACTCCGAGACCGTGTCGCCGAGATCGCCGGCATCGTTGAGGACGCCGCACAGCCAGGCGCCGACCGGCTGCACGGCGGCGCGCACGCCCTCAACAAGGCCGCGCTGCTGGCCAGTGACTGCGGCCTGCCTGACCTGGCCCGCGACCTGTGCTTGCAGCACATCGACATTTACCGGCAGGGGGGCCGCCCCCTCACGGCGCATGAGGCGCGGTACATGCTCGAACCCGTTCACAACCTGGCCCGGCTGCAGATTCGCGCCGACGCCGGAGAGCCCGCGATGCGGCTGCTGGACGCGATGTACCGGGCGGCCGTGCACGGCACCGACCTGGTGGTCGAGGGCCGCACTCTGCCGCTGACCGGCGTCACCGGCACCCGCGAGGAGCGTTACAAGCTCCACGAATGGGCGTGGCGGCAGTACGTCGCGGACGGCATCCGCACCCTGACGCTCGCCGGCCGATGGGACGAGGCGGTCACGCACGCCAAAGCACACCGGGGGATCGGCGACCATCTCATGGAAGGTCGGCAGGCTGTGATCGTCGCCCACTGCCTCCGCGGCGCCACCCAGGCGGCGCGCGACGTGCTGGAGGAGAGCGCCATCACCCAACCGTGGGAACGGCAGGTCGCCGGATGCCTGCGCGCCTTGTGCGCCGACGACACCGCGGAGAGCCGACACGTGCGGGTGATGGTCGACCTGTTCCGGTCGGCGAAGCCCGCGCCTGACTTCATGGTGTTCCGGGCCCGGCTCGGCCTTACCGTGGCCACCATCGCCCAGAGCAGCGACCCTGACGCGGCCGGCCGTGTTCGCGCCCAGGTGGCCGCCGAGGTGATCGAAAGCGGCGACGGGTACGCCGCCCGCGACATCCTCAGACACCCGTTGGCGTACGAAGCGCACCGTGATGCGCTGGCCGGCATCGTGGCGTCTTCCGGCCTGCGAGCGGGCATCATCCCCGCGCCGCTGCTCGACACACTGACGTGCTCGGCGAAGACGGCATGCGAGTTGCTTACCGCCGCACTGCGACGCGCGTGACACCTACTCCTGCTGGACGATACGGCGGGCAGGCACCGACAGCTCGACCTCGATGAACTGCCACGGCGCCTCAAGCTCACTAGTTGCCAGCGACAACGAGCGAAAATACTCGGTCGGGGCGACCGATGGGCGACCAGGAAGCGTGCCGCCTTCTACTCGCGCCGCAGTGCGGGTGCCCGGTCCGCGTGCGGAGCGCGATGCGGAGCTGGCCGACCCGCACGGCTCGGCGTGCGGTTGTCGGTCGGGCGCACCGGTCAGCGCTGGGACAACGCGCTGGCCGAGTCGTTCTTCGCCATCCTGAAGGGCGAACTTCTCGACCTTCGGTCCTGGCCCACCCGAGCCGCCGCCCGCAGCACGATCTTCGAGTTCATCGAGGGCTGGTACAACCTGCACCGCCTGCACAGCAGCCTGGGCTACCGTAGCCCTGCCGTCTACGAGGCCGCCGCAGCGGCCTGAGCACCACAACGACGGTGTCCGCCGAAGCGGAGCAAGCTCAGGCCACCAGCCCGGCATGACACTCGGAGATGACCGGCTGCACCCCGGGCGACCAGGCCGCGCAGGAACGCCAGCCAGCCCGCGCCGTCCTCAGCCGAGGTGACCTGTAGGGTCAGGAACGCCAGATGAGCGTGGGGGGCAACCACGACCAAGGTGATGTACCGGTACCAGGCGATGTGCTCACGGGGCTGATTACCCGAACACACCGGGGCGATATCGGGCCTTCGCTGGCCAACGTCGGCGGAGGCCCTTCGCGCTTCAGGCAGCCGCCCGGATCTCTCGACCAGACCGCTTGCCCAAGTCATGAAGATGTCCTACACCTCCCCACGGTTCGCGTGCCGGATGTTGACGCACCTGACGCTCGAGCCATCGAGCTGGACGGGAAGGATGCGCAGGTCATCCACAATGCCGAGGACCGTGACAGCGCGGCAGTTGTTGACCTGCGCGCCGCCACCGCCCGAAACCTGTTCATTGACACAGACGACCTGAGGGCCGCCGAAAAGATTGATGAGAGAGAAGCTGGTGCAATTGTTGATCTGATCCCCTTGGCCCTCACCGTGAGAGCCGTCGGCCTCTGCACTCCCCGCCCAAAACATGACACCTCCCAGCGTCGAGACCAGAAGCGCAGCAAACTTACGAATCTGCATGATGTTCTCCAGGTTCTCCTCGCGCTTGTCTTGCGTGCAGATCCTGCATGACATGCCAAGCAATGGCAAGCACTCGCCGCACGGGCAAGCGTTCTCGATGCTCCGACACCACGCCCTCTCCAGATTTGGCGCTCGGTCTCCACGCGAAGCGGTAATGCCCAAAAAGACAATGCATTGATTACGGAAGTCCCATCCATCCGTGCCTGCGGAGGGCAGGAAAGTGTTCTTTAGGTAAGCGCTCGCCCATGCGCCTCGCCGCGTGGTCGAAACACGCCGCAGGTGTTTGCCGCTGCTCGGCATGTCGTGCAGGATCTGCACGCAAGACAAAGCCACGAGGAGAACCTGGAGAACACCATGCAGATTGCCAAGTCTGCTGCGCTCCTGGCTGCGACGGCCGGAACCGTCATGCTCGGAACGGACGGCGCGCTAGCGAGAGACGGTCACGACGGGGATGACAGGGGGACGCAGGTCAACCGCTGCAACAGCTTTTCCCTCACCGATGTTGTGGGCGGCCCCACGGCCAGTTGCCTCAACTTCGAACGGATCTTCGGCAATGGCGGCGGCGGCACGCAGGTGAACGAATGCAACGCCTTCGCAGCCGCCAGCGTCGTGGGGAACCTGATCTTCTACCCCATCGGGGACATCGACGGACCAAGCGCCGGCTGCGCCAACATCAGGGCTTAACGACCAGTCGGTGCGGCGAAGGCCCATGATTCGTGCCGAAAAGCTCTGCTCATGATGTCCGTGCGGGTGAAGATTGAGCGACGCCCGAGCCTCGGCACCGGAACGTCGTTGTACTTCATAACGCGATCACGTGATTGAGAGTTCTGTGCGGATGTCTGAGCAGACAAGCATTCCGGCGCTTATCCACCAAACATGGAGGGACACCGATGTGCCCTCCCGGTGGGGAAAGTGGGTGAATTCCTGGAGGCGGCACCATCCGGGCTGGTACTACCGGCTGTGGACTGACACGGACAGTCGCTCCTTTCTCGTGGAGCATTATCCGTGGTTTCTTCCGATCTACGACGGCTACCCTGATCCGGTCATGCGCTCCGACGCCATCCGGTATTTCCTGCTCGACCATTTCGGCGGGGTGTACGTCGATCTGGATGTCGAGTGCCTGCGGCCGGTGGGCGAACTGCTCACCGGCCGCCAACTCGTGCTCGGGTGCGAGCCGTCGCCGCATGCCGGCCTGCCGCTGGCACGTCAGCGCGGTCTGGACCGCATCGTGGGGAATGCGTTCATCGCGTCCCGGCCTGGGCATCCGTTCTGGGCACACGCCCATCGCGAGCTGGTGCGCACTCATCGTCTGCCCAACGCGCTCGATGTGTCGGGCCCCTACTTCCTCACGCAGGCGTTGACGAACGCCCCGGAGGCCGACTCGATCACCGTCGTGGGCTCAGAGTTGCTCTATCCCAAGGTGAGCCCGTACGCGGCCCAGCTTTTCGCGCCGCAGGAGGTCGACCTTGACCGCGCCTATGCCGTGCACCACGGGGCCGGGAGCTGGGCTCAGGACGAGTCGTGGGCGCCGCGGTCCTCGCCGTACAAGAGGGTGCGGTTCTGGGCCAGTCAGGGGCAGCAGCCCCTCGCCGACGGGGCTTTCGATCTGGACGCGCAGCGCCGCCGCTGGGCCGGCGGCGCCCCGGCGCCGTCGGTGTCCTGCCTGATGGTGACGAAGGACCGACCATCGTTCGCCGAGCGTGCGATCCGGTGTTTCCTCGCCCAGACCTATCCAAACAAAGAGCTGGTCGTGGTGGACGACGGGCCGAGTGACGCTCTGGAGCAGCACATCCGCGGGCTCGGCGACGAGCGTATTCGGTTCCATCGGCTCCCACCGGACGGGCGAACGCTCGGAGAGCTACGCAACATCGCCGTGGACCGGGCGACCGGGACCTACGTGTGCCAGTGGGACGACGACGACCTCTACGATCCAGAGCGGCTCGAGGCGCAGATGGCAGCGGTACTCGCACTCGACGCCGAGGCGTGTTTCCTCGCACGGCAACGACTGTGGCGGCCGGCCCGCCGCGAGCTGGCCATCTCCCACATCCGCGTGTGGGAGGGCACCATGCTCTGCGCGAAGGACGCGCTCCCGCGCTACCCGGCACAACGGCGAGGTGAGGACACTCCCGTCGCCGCTCACATTGTCGGCAACTGCCGGGTCGTCTCCGTGGACGTACCGGAGCTGTGCACCTATGTGTGCCACGAGAACAACACCTTCGAGCCCGCACACTTCGAACGCATCTTCGACGTTGCGCCCAAGGTGTGGAGCGGGGGTGACTACGACGAGCAACTGCTGGCGATGGCGGCGCGGCTTCCGCTCGCTCCGGCGGACCTCGTCCACGCCGAGACAGGCGCCCGGACGGATGCGCGTACTGGGACAGACGCCCATGCCTTCCGGCCGCACCGGGCCAGGTGGGTGATCAGTGAGCCGGCACCAGAGCCTCTGAAGGAACGCCCGTCGGTCCTGGTGCTGACGCCGGTCAAGGATGCGGCCCGGTTCGTGCCCGCCTATCTGGACAACCTGCGCAATCTGGACTATCCACGCGAGGCGATCTCCCTGGGCCTGATCGAGGGCGACAGCCAGGACGACACGTGGGAGATGCTGCAGCGCGCGCTGCCCGAGTTGGAGCAGCAGTACCGCCGGATCACGCTCGTGCGCCACCACGCCGGAGTCCGCCTGCCGGGGCAACGCTGGGAGCCCGGCGTCCAGCGAGAACGCCGGGCCGCGCTGGCGAGGGTCCGCAACCACCTGCTCTCGCGCGCCCTCACGGACGAGGAATGGGTGCTCTGGATCGATGTCGACGTGACGAGCTACCCGCCCGACCTGATCCAGCGGTTGCTGGCGGCACGCAAGGACATCGTCGTACCGAACTGCGTCAGCGAACCCAACGGCCCGACCTACGACCTCAACACCTTCCTCCTGCGACCGGAAGCCGCCGCCCTCGACTGGGCACAATGGGTCCGCGACGGCATCCTGCAGCCCCCCAGAGGATTCGGCAGGGTCTATCCCGACGAGCTCAGCGCGCACGACCTCGTCCGCATCGACTCGGTCGGCGGCACGGTCCTGCTGGTCCGGGCCGACCTGCACCGCGCGGGTCTGATATTTCCGCCGGTCCCCTACCAGCAGCTCATCGAGACCGAGGGCCTGGCGGCACTGGCCAAGGACATGGGCACCACCTGCTGGGCGCTGCCCAAACTCGAGGTGGTGCATCCCCACCATTGGTCGGTATCACCCAACCGACCCGCCACACCGGTTGCCTGACCCGGCGCACTGCCAAGCACTCGAAGCGATGGACGACCTTCGCGCACAAAGCGAAGCCCCGAGCAAAGGACCAGGAATGAGTGACAGCCTCACACCCGCGGTCTCGGTGGTCATCCCCTGCTACAACTACGGCCGCTACCTGCCCCAGGCGCTGGACAGCGTGCTCGGGCAAACATTCAGCGACTGGGAGATCGTCGTCGTTGACGACGGCAGCACCGACGACTCACCCGCGGTGGCCCAGGACTTCATCGACCGCCATCCCGACCGGCGCATCCGGCTGCTGCGCCAGGCCAACGCCGGAGTCTCCGCCGCACGCAACGCCGGCATCGCCGCCGCGGCCGGCCGCTACATCCTGCCGCTGGACGCCGACGACGTGATCGCTCCTACCATGCTGGAGAAGACCACCGCGGTACTCGACGCCGAGCCGGACATCGCCATCGCCTCCACCGACCTGTTCATCTTCACCGACGCCGAAGACCTGCCACCACAGGTGCTTCCCCTTCCGCCCTACACCAAGGAACTGCTGCTCCAGCGCCTGATCATGTTCTACTGCTCGCTCTACCGGCGCGAAGCCTGGGAGGTGGTCGGCGGCTACAACGAGAGCATGCGGGCCGGCGAGGACTGGGACTTCTGGATCGGGTGCGCCGAGCGCGGATTCGACGCCTACCACATTCCCGAGCCGCTGTTCGGGGCACGCAACAAGGACACCGGCCTGCACGTGGAAGCCGCCGAGAACGATCTCACCGTCCGGGCCCGCATCGTGGCCAACCATCCCACCGCGTTCAAGCCCCTCACCCAAGCATGGGCACAAGCCCTGCTCCAGCACGAGCAGGACGCTTGCCAGCACGATGCGCGGGTGCCCGACGAGATCCTCACCCGAGCCGGCGAGATGGACCAGTTTCTTCGGTTCGTCATGGACCTGCAGCGCGTAGCACGCCAGCAGCACTACCGAATCCAGCACCTGGAGAAGGCCCTTGCGGAACAGACCGGACCGAGCTAGTGAGCCGGTCATGAGCATGAGGGTCACCACATGAGGTGTATTTCGTCCCTGATTCTGTGAGCCATGGTGATGGTGACCGGCCGGTGAGGTCTGCTGGAGAGATGGCGGACAGCAGACTCCAACCGCTGGCCTTAGAGGTCCTAACAGAAAGATCAGCGGACGAGTCGTCGCCAGCAGATGATCGCTGCGGCGAGGGTCATGAAGGCTTCGTGGATGTCGTCGCGGACTTCCCAGCGGATGCGCAGGTGGCGGAACTAGTGCAGCAGCGCGATCGTCCTCTCGACCACCCACTGGTGGATGCCCAGGCCGGAGCCGTGCGGGGTGCCGCGCCGGGAGATGATGGGCTTGATGCCGGTGCGCCAGACCAGGCGGCGGTACTTGTCGTGGTCATACCCGCGGTCGGCGTACAGGCAGTCCGCGCGCTTCCGCGGTCGGCCGACGCGGCCGCGGACCAGTGGGATGGCCTTGATCAAGGGCATGAGCTGGGTGACGTCGTTGCGGTGGCCACCGGTCAGGGAGACGGCGAGGGGGATGCCTCCTCCTTCGGTGATGACGTGGTGTTTCGAGCCCGGCTTGGCGCGGTCGACCGGGCTCGGGCCGGTTTTGGGCCGCCCTTGAGTGCCCGGACGTGGGAGCTGTCGATCACCGCCTTGGACCAGTCGAACTGGCCGGCGGCGTGCAACTCGGCGAGCAGGAGCTGGTGCAGGCGGTCCCACACGCCAGCGGCGTGCCGGTCGCGCAGCCGCCACCAGCAGGTCATTCCCGAGCCGAAGCCAGTTGCTCGCCCTTCTTCACGCCGAAGATCAACGATCAGCGGCGACACAGGACACGGCTCTAGATCATTCTGTTAGGACCTTTTATCGCAGCAGGAGCGGCGGACGCTGGAGGGCTGGGCCCGGCGGCGTTCGACCGCTCAGGGGCCGGCGTTGCGGGCGCGGATCGTGCTGTCGTGCGCCGAGGGCGGCAGCTACGTGGCGGTGGCGGCTCGGCTGCGGCTGGATCGCAAGACGGTGGCCCGCTGGCGCAGCCGTTTCCTGGACCGCCGGCTGGACGGGCTGAGCGATGAGCCCCGGCCGGGTGTGCCGCGCACCATCACCGACGCCCAGGTGGAGGTGGTGGTGGTGCGCACCCTGGAAGAGGTGCTGGCCGGATCGACGCACTGGTTCAAACGCGAATTGGCCTGGGCTTCTCCTCATAACGTAGAGACCGAACCGGGAGAGGTTTGGTCGTGGCAGCAGTCACGAGGCGTCGCTTTGATCAGGAGTTCCGGGCGGACCTCCAGCGCCCGGCAGGAACCGCATCGGCGCGGACACGCCGACCGCCCGTGAGCAGCGGCGAGCCGGGTTGGATGCGGAGATCCAGCGCCTGTTTGCGGCCTCGGGCGGCACGTACGGCTCACCGCGGATCACCCAGGACTTACGTGAACTGGGCTGGAAGGTGTCGGAGAACACCGTGGCCAGGCGGATGGCCGAACTCGGCCTGGCTGGGCGGAGGCCGAAGAGGCCACGGTCGCTGACCCGGCAGGGCAAGCGGCCGGCCGCGCCGGATCTGGTGCGGCGGAAGTTCACCGCGGTCGCGCCGGATGTGCTGTGGTCGGCGACGTCACGATGATCAGCACCGCTGAGGCCGCTGTACTTGGCCTCGGTCGAGGATCTGTTCTCCCGTCGGCTACTCGGCTATGCCATGTCCGAGCACCATGACGCGGCGCTGACGGTGGCCTCGCTGCAGATGGCGGTCGCAACCCGGGGTGGCGAAGTGGACGGAGTGATCTTCCATTCGGATCGCGGTTCGGAGTACACCGCTGCCCCCTATCAGGCCGAATGCCGCAAGCATGGAGTGGTGCAGTCCATGGGCCGGGTCGGGTGCGCGCTCGACAACGGAGCCGCCGAGTCGCTCAACAGCACCCTGAAGGTCGAGTTCGTGCACCGGCACCACTTCCGCACCCGGGCGGAGGCTCGGCTGAAGATCGCGACCTGGATCGCGGACTTCTACAACGTCAAGCGCAGGCACAGCGCCAACGACGGGCTGCCGCCTGTGACATTCGAGCGTCGGATGATCGAGAAGTGGCAAGCATCAATGGCCCTGTTGAGGGCCGCTGTGGCATAGGACCGTCTCCACGGTTTGAGGGGATTGACAGGCGCAGGGTCCTTGCTAGTAACGGAGTCGGGCCTGGGCTTACCTGGGCTCGTTTTCCTTTTGGACGGCAATCACGACTCCCGTCCCGTCCGTACGGCGTCGCGGTGCGGCGCCCGGCAGGGGCACCGGGTCGGGGGTGGCCAGCTTGTCCACGGCCGCGCGGCGGGTCCGCTCCGGCCGCCGGTCGTACCTCGCTGTGGTGGCCGGGGAGGCGTGCCCGACGAGGGCCTGCGCGGTGGCCAGGTCCACCCCGGCGTCGAGCAGTTCGCCGATGAACGTGCGCCGGAAGTCGTGCGCGCGCGGCGCCTCGTCCAGGCCTGCCTTCTCGGCGCGGGCGGCGAGCACGTTGCTGACCGTCCGCGCGTCGATGAACGCGATCCGGCCGCGCTCGTCGCGGCGGATATGCCTGCCGCGAGGAGTGAACGGCGCGAACAGGCCGCCCGGGTCGCGGCGGCGCACGGTCAGCCACGCCTCGATCCGGCCGACCGCGCTGGCCGTCAGGTACACCATCCGCTCCTTGCTCCGCTTGCCCCGGATGCGCAGGGAGCGGGCCACCGGGTCGTAGTCGGCCAGCGCCACCCCGGCGAGCTCGAACCGGCGCACCCCGGTCGAGTACAGGGCGGCAAGCATGGCCGCGTCCCGCAGCGCCACCCGCCGCAGTTCCTCCCGCTTGACCGGATTGCCGACGTCCTGCCGGTCGACGTCGGCGTCGCAGGCGGCCATCATCGCGCCCACGCGCTCGATCGGCAGGTGCGCGCCGGCGGGCAGGGTGGTGCCCTCGAACTGGTCGATGCGCTGGGCGCGGTCGCGCTCGTCGGCGGTCATGAGCCCGAGCAGCCATGCCCGGTCGAGGACCTGCCGCAGCGCCACCACGTGCTTGTTCCGGTAGGCGATCGACCAGGGCTCGCGGATGCCGTCCTTCTTCAGGCTGGTGGCCTGGCCGATCAGGGCGCGGATGCGCTGGGTGTGCTCGGCCCGCAGCAGGTGCCACCTGATCGTCTCGCCGGTGATGGTGAGCACGGCCGGGTCCTTCTTGCCGGTGGCGGGGTCGATGCCGGCGGGGTCCTGGTCGGCCATGAGGCGGGCGATCCGGTCGAGGCAGCCCTTCATGGTGCGGCGGGATTCGCGGCCGACGAGGCTATCGAGGTACGCCCAGTACGGGTTGCGCTGCCGGTCGTCGGCCGCTGCCACGGTGGGCAGCGTCTCCGCGCGCACCGTGGCCACCTCGGGCAGGGTGTCAGTCACTGCGGTCTCATCTCGGCGTCCCAGGGGCTCAGGCGATCCGGCCCGGGGATCGCAGTCCCGAGCGGAGGAACACCAAGATCGTAACTGTTTTATAGGCGGGAATCGACATTCCCGGTAATAAAAATGGGACCGGTTTCAGAATCCTGCATCCTGCCGATTTCGGCATCCTGCCGTATCGTGGAGGGCATGACGATGGACCAGACGCGCATGGAGACGCTCGGGATCGCAGCGGCCCGCGACAAGCTCGGCCCGCTCGTATCCCGCGCGGTCATGTCCCACCGACCCACCCGGATCAAGCGCTCCGACGAGGAGCACGCCGTGCTCATCTCCGAGGAGGACTTCGAGGAGTACCTGCGCCTCAAGCGCGAACGCGAAGCCGCCACCGTGCTCGAGCTGATGGCGGCCGCCGGCCGCGGTGACCTCGAGATGACGGTCTACACCTCACGCCAGGAGGCGTACGCCGATCTCGGGCTCGGTGAAGCCGCCTCGTGAAGGTCCCCGTCCACTTCGCCCCGGGTGTCAAGGACGCCTTGCGCCTGGCACCCCTCACCCTGCGCGCGTCCATCGTGGACGCGCTCCTGGACCTGGCCGACGACCCGACGCCGCCGGACGCCGTCCCGTACGCCGAGATCCCCGGCGCGTACGAGCTCGTAACGCCCACCTTCCGGGCGCTCTACACCTACGGCCCGGACGACATCGATCACGTGTCGATCTGGGTGCTGCACATCAACACCTGACCAGCGGCGAAGCGCTGAGAGCGCCTGGGAGCGTCGATGCCGCTCCCAGGCCCATCCCCTTCGGCGTTCCGAGTTCGCCCGCCAGCGTCCATCTCAGAAAGATCATTTCCAGCGTTCGCGGCGACGCATACAGGGCACAAGACCATGAACGTCACAACCGTCACATAACGCCGTGATGCTGCTTGCCCCGCCCGCCTTGGCGAGGGAGCGAGGACTCCCGCACGAGCCCCTCCCCGGGCAAGGACAAGCCGTCTACCAGAGCCGCCAGGCGGCGGGCTCCTACCATCCGCCCGTCGCAGGCCGCAGCATCGCCGGCGCCCACATGTCTCCCGCCACCACGGGCGGCAGCCCAGCGGCGCACCTCCGATCGGAGGGCTCCCAAACGGGAGCTGGTCGTCTCCTCCCGTCGGGGCGCGTCGCCGTGTACCCCGGCCGCGACCGGGCCGCCCGGTGGCGGCTAGAGAGCGTTGAAGGCGGGGGTTACGCTACGTAAGTATCTTCTGATCGTAGAGTGACCGACGTCACCTCCCGGGGCTATATCGGGCAGGTGAGATATGCAGATGGCGGTGGACTCACCGCGCAGGCACGCGCCCGCCGCGAACGGGTGAGACTGCAAGCAGCCGACCTCTTTGCCCAAGGGGCGACGGACGCCGAGGTGGCAGCTGAGTTCCGGATCAGCCGGATGTCGGCCAACCGCTGGCGACGGACCTGGCAGGCCGGCGGCCGCCAGGCTCTCATGTCGAAAGGACCAGGCGGCGAGGTGTGCAAGCTGAGCGGCGCTCAGCTCGAAGACCTGCAAAACGCGCTGGGCAAGGGGCCGGCGACGTATGGCTGGGATGAGGATCAGCGCTGGACCCTGGCCCGGATCGCCGAGCTGATCCGTGAGCGGTTCGGCGTCTCCTACACGGTGTCAGGGGTGTGTTATCTGCTGCACCGGCTGGGCTGGAGCTGGCAGGCCCCGACACGGCGGGCCGTCGAGCGGAATGAGGAGGCGATCGCCGCATGGCGGGATGAGGACTGGCTGGAGGGAAAAGCACAGCGGCGCGCCTGGACGCCTGGCTCTGCTTCGAGGACGAGGCCGGTCAAGGCCTGAGACCACCTCGCGGCCGCAGCTGGGGGCGGCGCGGCCTCACCCCGATCGTGACGGTGTCCGGTAGCGGGTCGGGCACGGTGATGATCACCGGGCTGGTGGCCACCAAGCCGGGCCGTATGCCGCGCCTGATCTACAGAATCCGGCTGCGGCGGGGCCGTAAGGGAGAGCGCAAGTCGTTCTCCGAGGCCGACTACGCGGCGCTGTTCGACGCGGCGCACCAGCAGCTCGGCGGTCCCCTCGTGGTCATCTGGGACAACCTGAACACCCACGTCAGCGCCGCGATGCGGGAGCTGGTCGAGCGGCGGTCCTGGCTGACGGTCATCCAGTTACCGGCGTATGCGCCGGAGCTGAACCCGGTCGAGGGGGTGTGGGCTCATCTGAAGCGATCGCTGGTGGACTTGGCGAAGAAGACCCTCAACGAGCTCGCTCGTCTGATCAAGACCAGACTGAAGCGGATGCAGTACCGTCCCGCGCTGATCAGCGGCTTCATCGCCAAGACCGGCCTCGACCTCGAGCCGCCATAACGTCAGCCTTTGAACCTCTCTAGTACTCCAGCATCTGGTGTGCCCCGACTTCGATGGAGTGGCGTTTCTGGATTGTCATGCCACGGTGGACGCGTTCTCGAACTGTATCGGGGCGTTGTTGCACCATGCGCCCGGCCTTCCTTGAAACCCGGCGAGAACTGCCTGCGACGCTTCGTTACGCATCCACCTGTTTCAGACTTCTTTCAGCTTATGTAACACTGTCCGGAATCCGCTGGGCGCCTCAAAACCGCACCTCATGCCCGCTGCCGCGCCGTGTAGCCAAGCAGCTGGCGGGCTTGCCTCGCTCCGCGCCTTGCAGCTTGCTGGGCAACCTCGCGTAGCGGCGGGCACGCTTCGGCTCGTGCTGCTATCGGAAGTTCGGCACGTTCGGCCCGTGCTCGCTGGGCGGCTGCTGCCCGCTGTTGCGAAGGCCAGGGCGCGACGAGCCCACCGTCTAGTGTGATCCACGCTACCAATCGGCATCGGATCCACCCCGGCACCCAGCGCGGTGAGTCAGTGTGGATCCAAGACATGCCGTCGGGCTTGAAGTCCAAGGCGTGCCGAATATCGCTGATGGTCGCGCCGAGTGACATCGCCTGCCGCAGCAGGGAGCGCAGGTGCCGGGTCGATATCCGTGCCAGCACCGGGAGCTCCTTTCGCAGCCGCTCACACGCTCGCAAGCGTTCGGCTCTCGTGCGCGGCGTGACGGCGGCCGGCCACAAGTGCATGAGTGGCGCGGCCGTGGCCAGCTGGCTCGCGCGCGCGCTACGGGGATGATCCTCCCCTACAGAAGTGGGGGAGGGGTTGGGGGTGCAAGATCCATCCACAAGCCGGCGCTCGCTCTCAAGCCGGCTGGAAGATCCTCGGGCGGGGTCGACGAGAACCGTCTCACACGGCCATGGCACCTCATCTGCGGCCAGGACGTTCTCCTCGACAAATTCGAGATCCACAATGTCCAGCGGGACGATCAGCTGGTATTGCGCAGCTTCGTTGCCGCGGCCGTCATCGATCAGACCGGCCAGCGTTCCCTTGCGGAACCGCGCCGTGGTGCCGGGCAACACCCGGTGAAGCAATCCGTGGGCGATGAACCAGGCGAACAGCGATGCAATGGTCCGCCGGGACACGCCGAGCTCGGCTGCCAGCGTCGCCCAGGTGGCGCCTCGTTTGGGGGAGGTCGTCATATCCCGGGTGGAGCGCGTCAGGAGTTGCCAGGCAAATCGCAGGGCTCGTCGTTGCCAGTCGGCGCGTCGTCCGCTCCCGTCGACGATGTGGTGCACGGCCTCGTGCCAGAGGATGGCTGTGGGCGCGACAAGGTGCCCTGCGGGCATCGGGCTCCGAGGGATCTGGGTGAGTGCTTCGGGCGGCAGCGGGCATGCCGAAGCCGTTGTTTCTGGGCATGCTGGGATCAGGGGAGGGTCGCCTGCTATGGTGTCCTCCAGGCAAGTTCATGATCAGAACATGACGAAGTCCTGCTTGGGCGAGTTGTTGTGGCCCAGGCAGTAAAGAACCCGACGCCCTGCGTTGCTCAGCTCTCGTCAGGCGGCCAAACCAGTGAGGAGCCGGGCGACAAGCTGGGCGTCGTGTGTGCGGTTGCCTCGCACTGCGAGGAACGCGTGTTTACTCAGGTGATCTCCTTGTGTAGGACGTCGGAGAGCCGGCTTACAGGCGTTGGCCCATTGGGGCCGGCGGTAGGTGCAGGCCCGCGTGACGAAGAAGCGGTTGAGCTTCCGGCAAGCGCAGCAGCGGGCAAAATTAGAGTCGACGCCCGAAAGCAGGCCCTGGCAAGAGGCCTGTCTGTCCGAAGGGCGCGGGCTTTTACGTCGCTTAGGCGAGTACCACAGGCAGTCGTACGGGCTGATGGCTGAGCCCCTGTGTGGTCCAGGGCACGTCCTCCAACGGGACGGCCGGACGCAACGCCGGCGCCCGGCTTACGAGGGTGCGCAGCGCCTCCTGCATCTCCACTCGCGCAAGGGCGTGGCCGAGACAGTAGTGCGGGCCGTGACCGAAGGCCAGGTGACCGCGCGTGCCCACTCGGCGGATATCGAATCGCTCGGGGGAGGGGAATGCTTCGGGGTCGTGGTTGGCCGCGGCGAGGTGCGGCAGCACCACGGTGCCCGCGGGCACGGTCGCACCTGACGGCAGTTGCATGGTCGTGGTGACGTGCCGTACCAGGCCAGGGCTGCCGGGCCCGTCGTACCGGAGGATCTCTTCCACCGCCGAAGCGATCAGCGAAGAGTCTTCGACCAGCATCTGGTATTGCTCCGGATGGAGCAGCAGTCGGAACACTCCTCGCAAGATCATCATAGCTGTGGTCTCGTGGCCGGCGGCGATGAGCATGAACACGATGTTGACCAGCTCCGTCTCGGTCAGCTGGTCGCCCTCATCCTGGGCGCGAATGAGGTCGTCGAGGAGGTCGTCGCCGGGGTTGTCGCGGTGGGCGGCCACCAGGCCGGTCACATACTCCATGAATGCGGAGTAAGCCTCCATGCGCGTCTGGACGGCGGCGCTGTTGGCCGACAGGAAAGCTGCGCTCCAGGCGTGGAAGCGTTCACGGTCGGCGGAGGGGACCCCGAGTACCTGGCAGATCATGCGTGAGGTCAGCGGCAGTGCATAGTCGTTCACCACGTCCATGACGCCGTGTGTGGCGTCGAGAAGCTCCTGAGTGATGGCGTGGCAGGACGGCCGCCATCGTTCGGCGGCCCGCATGGTGAAAGCGCCGCGCAGGATCCGACGCTGCCTGCTGTGGTCGGGCGGGTCCATGTTGAGCAGTACGCCGGGCACGTCTTCGATGGACAAACCCTCGATCGGCCGCGGGAGTTGGGGATCGGTGAGATCGCGGCTGCTGCCCAGGGACACCAGGATGGCTTTGACGTCGTCGTAGCCGACGGCCGTGAGGATGTCGGCGCCGCTCGGCATGGTCATGGGTGCGACTGGAGCGGAGCGGTGCCGCTCCGTCAGTGCGGGTGCAGGCGTGCCGTGCGGTGTTGCCGCCCAGGCGGCTTCAGGGGTGGTGGTCACGGGATGTTTCCTTGTCTGTCGGTGCGTGAGGTACGGAAAAGTGCCGTTCAGCGGTAGTTGTGTGCCAGGCGCGGGCGTGCGGAGAGCCGGTTGGGAAGTGCTCTGGTTTCTGGGAGCTGCGCGGCGCTCAGGTGACCCCTAGTGCGGTGGCGATGCCCCTGGCGAGGGTCTCGATGATGTTGGGCACATAGAAGATGACGCCGACGACGACGGTGATCGCCAGGAACTGCACGAAGCGTGTGATCTCCCTGGTGAAGAGGAAGAACAGCGCGACTACGGAGACCGTGACCAGGAAGAGCGGTCCGAAGAACCCGCGAAGAAAGTCGGCCAGCCCTTGCGTGTTCAGTTCCGCTGGCGGTGAGGAGGGGGCCAGCAGGTGCGTGAGTTGGTCGGTGCCGAAGGTCATTGTCGGAAGGTGTCCGTTCGTTCTGTGGCTGGTCGTGCGCACGGGCGGAGCCGATCGTGTCGCGGGATGCGGTCCGTTCCTGAACAGCGGTGTATGACCGGCGTGACGGGCGACGTGAGTAGTGAGGATGTGGGCGTCATGAGAAGTCACGCAGGGCGAGACGCAGGTTGACTTGGATCATCTGAAGCCGGGCCGACAGCATGATCAGCAATGCGGTCTTGGCGTCGCCGGGGGTGATGCGTCCAGCGTTGTATGCCTGGCGGAGATCCTCATAGGAGTGAAAGAAGGCATAGCCGCCGGCTGCCAGGTGGATGGGGACCGCTTCGGCGGTCCAGGGGAAAACGGACCAGCGGAAGTGCTCCAGAAGGGCGTTCACGCGGCCGTCTTCGGCAGAGGTGTGCTCGGGTGGCGGCGCGTACATGTGTTTGATCTTGCGGGTCAGGGTGGCGTGGTCGTCGTGGACGGTGATGCGGGTGCGGGGGGTGCTCTCCCGCAGTGGTCTGCCATGAGTGTCGTAGAGAGTCGGGGTGATGATGGAAATGGGCGTGTCGCCGGCGCGGTAATCGCCGGCCTCGACCAGGACCGCGTCGACACCAAGGAAGACGGGGTCGAGGATCTGCATTGCGGCCGCGGTGGCGCGGGCGTCGGCTCGGGTGGCGCGGCCGGGCGGCACGTCGGCGGAGGCCAGCAGGCGGCCCAGCTGCTGCTGGTAGGTGGGTGAGTGCTGGAAGGCGCTGCCGCGTACGAGGGTGGCGTTGAGTCCGCACTCCTGCAGTAGGTAGTGCTCGTAGCATCTGGTGCGTTGCTCGTTCAGGTGTGGCATAGGGCCTGCGCAGAGTGTGGCGTGCACGTCCGCCAGCACGATTGTGTGCTCGGCGCCGGCTGCGATCAGCCACTGCTGATGCACGATGAGCTTGTCCAGCCCCAGGTGAAGTGGGGCTAAGGGCGAGATGCCCCACAGGGTGTGCGGAGGAGCGCCCGGGCCGCTGGAGGGCAGGCTCATGACGAGGGTTTCGTACTCGCGGCGAGATATCGCCGCACATGGGCCGGTGACATTGGGCTTCATACGGGTGCCTCGAGTGCCGGGGGACAGGTGACCACACCGGGGAACGTAGGCGGTGGGGGTGTTGAGGCGGTTGTGAGGCGGTTGCCGGAGCGTCATCATCCGGTACGCAGGGAAAGGCGTTCGTGATGAGCCTGACACCGTTCTGGTGACGGCGCGGTCATCAACTCGGCTTACGCCAGAGCCCCAAGGCGTTTGACACAGGGTTGACACCTTGCGGGCAATGCGATCAAATCATGCACACTTGTCTCAAGAGCCTCAACCTCCTCAATAGTGCCCATGAGCACAAGGAAGGCAGGCTCCTCGATGCTCTTGCAGAGGAGAGGAAGTGAGGTGCGTTTCGCCATTCTGGGCCGGATCAGCGTACAAGATGTAACGCCGATTGAGATTTCTCCGATGAGACGACCCCTGCTCGCTACGCTGCTGCTGGCCTGGCCAGGCGAGGTTTCTGCGGAAACCCTGATGCAGGCGGTCTGGGGTGACACGTTCGGTCGTGAAAACGCCTTGAAAACGGCCCTGTCGCAGCTACGTCGCCTGCTGCCGGGCAGAATTCCACCAGCACGGCCCCATGGTTATCGCATCGAGCTGATGCCGGAGGACACCTTCGACCTCGAGGAATTCCGCAAGCTGATCCAGCACGGCCGAGAGCATCTTTCCGCCGGGGATCACGAGGCCGCGGTTCCGTGCTTGCGAAAGGCCCTGGCCCTGTGGGGAGATCCCCCGCTGGCCGACGTTCCTGACGATCCTATTCGTTTGGCCACGTGGCGTCAGGACGTGTTGTGGGAACGCAAAGTTGCGCAGCAGCAGTTACTCGAAACACGGTTGTTCCTGGGGGAGGATCACCAGCTCCTGACTGAAATCCGTAAGGAGCTGGCTGAGGACCCATTGTCCGAAGTCCTCAACGCGCTGCTCATGACGGCTTTGTACCGGGCCGGGTATCGTGTGGAGGCTCTGCACCAGTACGACACGATCGCCGAACTGCTGGCTCAGGACACGGGAGCAGAACCGGGAGCCCGGCTGCGTCGCCTGCGGGATGAGATCGCATCCGATGATGGGGGTCCTGTGGCCGTGCCTCCGGCGCAGGAACGGGCAACGGTTGCCCAGCCGTCGGGTGGCCGGCTGGCCTTGACTCCGGCCCAATTGCCGCCGGCCGTTGTCGATTTCATCGGACGCGGCGGCGAAATACAGCAGTTGACGCGATACATGTCAACGGCCGGGGCGGGCCCGGGGGTGCCGATCGCGTGCATTTGCGGTCCGCCTGGCGTCGGGAAGTCGACGTTGTCTCACCAGGTCGCGCAGTTGGTCCGGCAACGTTTTCCTGATGGCCAGTTGTATCTGCACATGGCGGGAACGTCAGAGCGGCCGCGGGAGATCGGCGATGTGCTGGCGGAGGTCTTGTCGGCGTTGGGAACCTCTCCCGCCGACGCGCCGCCGACCGTCAGCGGTCGCACAGCGCTCTATCGGTCCCTCATGGCCGGTCGACGTGTCCTGGTCGTGCTGGACGACGTTTCGAGCATGCATCAGATTCAGCCGCTTTTGCCGGGCAACCCTGGTTGCGCGGTCCTCGTGACCAGTCGCTCCCATCTGGTCGGTGGGGCCGGTATGCGCACCATCCGGTTGGAGCCCCTTTCGTCGCACGAATCCCAGCGGTTGTTAGGCGACATCATCGGAGCACACCGCGTTGAAGCCGAGCCTGAGGCGGCCGCCGACATCACTCGGACGTGCGGCGGATTTCCGCTCGCGGTCAGGGTCGCGGGGGCTCGGCTGTCGGCTCAGCCTGACTGGCCGCTGGGAATGTTCGCGGAGCGGCTGCGAAAGCGGTTACTGACTGTTTTGAGCACCGACGACATGACGATCGAGGCGAGTATCGCCACCAGTTATGACGCGTTGCCGGAATCCACGCAGCGCATCTTTCGGCTGGTGTCCCTCCTGGGTCCTGGCGGGTTCGCCGGCTGGGAGGTGGCCATGCTTCACGGTGGGACGGCTGAGGATGTGGAGGATGTTCTGGAGTCGCTGACCGGGCACAGTCTGCTCAGCGGCGCCGGGGTTGACTCGCTGGGGCAACTTCGCTACCAGCAGCACGCCCTGCTGCGTGCCTTCGGTGCGGCCCGTCTTGCCGAGTTGCCGATTGAGCGGGATACGGCCATGCATCGCCTTTTGATGGGGTGGCTGGAACTGGCCAGCCTGGCCGATGTGCAGATCGTTCGCGCGCCGGTCTACCCGCCGCTGGATCCTTTGGGAATCTCCATGTTCGGTGCCGTTCCAGTGCGGCAGCTGATCAGCGAGCGTGCTGACGAGTGGCTCGCAGCTGAGATAGGCAACCTGCTCAACGTAGTGCGCATCGCATGTGAGGAGAAACTTCCCCACCAGGCTTTCGGCCTGGCCTTGAGGGTGACCTCGTACTTGTATCGGGAGAGCCGGCACGTAGAGGCTGAGGACATGTGGCGGCGCGTCCTGAAGGCGGTTTTGCCCTTCACCGGGCGCCGCGTGACGGAAGCGCGGCACCGGCTCGCTTCCTTGATCATGGAGCGGCCTGGTGGTCCGCTTCGGGCGCTGCCTCTTGTCGAGGAGTGTGTTGCCGCCTGTGAGGCAAATGCCGATCGGCAAGGGTTGGCCCGCGCCCTGGCGCTGCGGGCGTTGTGCCGTCATCAGATCGCCCTGGACCATGAGCCGGGAGAGCGTCGCATCACTCTCTTGGCTCAGGCGGAGACGGACGCCAGGCGGGGTCTGCTGATCGCTCGGGACATCGGGCGGACGTACGCTCAGTTGAACTGCCTGAATGCTCTTGCGGTGGTCTCGGGCGCGTGCGGGTCTCTCGATCGAGCTCTTGAGCTTGGCAGTGAGGCGCTGGCGCTGGCCGAAGAACTGGCCAGTAGCCGGTATGGGCACGAGGCTTATCTCGCGCAAGCAGCGCAGACGCTCGGAGCGTTGAAGTTGGCCTCGCCACGCCATGAACTGCGCGAGGAGGCGTTGGCCCTGTTCGAGCGGGCTGGGGAGTTGTCCAGAACGGCTCGTCATCGTGAGGGGCAGGCCCGCGCGCATGAAGGAGCTGGTGATGCGTTGGTGACGTTGGAGCGTCACCAACGGGCCAGTGAGTGTTACGCGCGCGCTACCGCGTTGTGGGAAGAGATCGGCGCCGCCGAGGCGGCAGTACGCTGCCGCGGCAAGCTGGGGTCGCCGGGGACGACTCAGGTGTGTGCGCCTGCGAGGTGATCTCTGCCTGGCTGCTGGTTACCGCCGGACGGCGACGCCGGCCATGACGCGAATGGTGTAGGAGGTCGCATCGTCATCGCTGACTTTTTCTGGCTGCCAGCGTTGTACGTCCACGAGGCCGGGTTGAACCATTTCCCACCCTGGGTGGTCGAGGAACCGCGCGATATCCTCGATCGGCCGATAAGTGATCGGAACGCGGAGTCTGGCATTCGTGCGCGTAACGATCTCTTGTAGCCGCGGGTCGATGTCGGTGCTGCTGGCGTGGGTGAAGATCATGTAACTGCCGGGCGGCATGGCGTCCATGAGGCGATACACCACGCCGTAGGCGTCGTCGGCGTCGGGGACGAAGTGCAGCACCGAGCACAAGACCAGACACCAGGGCTGACTGTGGTCGAGATGACGTACGGTCACCGGGTGAGTGAGAATGCCGTGCGGGTCGCGTAGATCGGCCTCGATGTATCTCGTTTGCTCATCGCCCACGATCAATGCCTGGGCCAGCGGCAAGACGTTGGGATCGTTGTCGACGTAGACCGTGCGGGCGTTCGGCGCGACGGACTGGGCGATCTCGTGCACGTTCTCTTCGGTGGGCAGTCCCGTGCCGACGTCCAAGAATTGCGTGATGCCCTGTTCGGCTACATACCGTACGGCTCGTTTTAAAAAGGAGCGGTTGGCGACAGCGACCGCCCTGATATCCGGGTCGTACTTCATCCCTTCGGCGGCCGCGGCTCGGTCGACCGCATAGTTGTTGGTGCCGCCAAGCAGGTAGTCGTACATGCGAGCAGGCGAGACCTGTTCGGCTGCGGATGCGGCGGTTGAGAGATCGTCGGGCACGGCACTCCTTGGTGTGCTGCTATGGGTGGCAATCCCGCCGCAAGATCATAGTAAGAGTCGTCCACTTTGACTAGAAAAGTCGTTCACTGCATCTGATGCCCGGATGTCACGTGACACGCCTTACATGCGTGGTCACGTGTGCAGGATTTATCGAATGGCAACGCCAGCATGTGCTTTGCCACCACTTTGAGCCGGCGTAACAACCACGCTGCAACCACGTCAACACGTGCGGCTCTTACCGTGCTGGCCGTGATCATCAAAGCGATTGAGGGACAGCCCGGCTCACCGACGGCGCCCGTCGTTGCGCGGAAGCCGCACCGCCACGCCCGCGACTCGGCCCGTTCAGGTCTGTTGCGGGCGAGTGCAGCCGGCCAGAAAACGCTGCCGATGGCCGACACGATCGTCCTGCCCCTGCTCGGCCAGGCATCAGCTGGGGCCCGCTGATGACGTTGATCACCAATCCTGCTTCGTCGGCGAGTGCCCTGGCCGTGGTGGTCTACCGGGTCTGTAACCGTGCTGTACCCGACGCGTCCGCAGTGCGGGTGAGCGACCTCACCATCGGGGGCGGTGTACGAGTCTGGCTGGAGCCCGCTACGGCACCTTCACCCTCCAACTGGGTGATCTGTCACCGCCTGACGCGCCAACTACAGCTTCTCGGCCTGCACGCGGAGATCGAACGGGACCTGCAGGGGTTGGTGGTGCTGGGCTGGAGCCTGCCGTTCTTGAAGCACCGCGCGCGGCAGCTGCGGTCGGCTCTGCACCATCGGCTGGCCGACTTCACGACGACCGCGCGGGCGGCCGTCGTCCACGCAGCCCAGGTGCACGCGCGGCACGATGCCGTCGGCGAAGCATCCGTTGTTACCGAGACGTGCGACTTCATCGGTGAGCAGTTGCGCTGGCCCGGCCGGCTGGCCGATCTGGACGGCTGGCACCGCCACTCCGACCTGCCCGACCTGCAGATTGCGCTGGCCCACATCATCGGCTTGGAAGCCAAGGTCGCGCAGGCGTGCAACGAGCACCTGGTGTACACCCGCGTGCTGGCCACGTCCGTCTGCCGGCACATCACCGCCGCCGGAGATCACCGAGAGGCGCAGCACCGGGTGCTGGCCGCGGCCGCCCCATGGCTGCGCGCCAGCCAGATGCTGGCCCACAGCAGGCAGCGCAAGGGCGACCCACTGCCGCTGGTACCGGGTGGCCCACCGGCAACCCTGACGGAGCGGCTGATCGCTGTCAGCGTCACCCCCCACAGCGAGCGGGCCGCGCGATGGTCGTGACCGCGCGGCACGAGCGGGCCGCCACAGCATCGCCGCGGCGCCGCGCATCCCCCGGCACGACGGGAGCGGCGCACCGCCGCCCGTCGTCGCCGCTGCTGGTGCGGGCCGTCTGTGCTGCGGTGACCGGTCTGGTGATGGCCGACACCATGGCCTCCACCCTGGTGCTGCCGCTCCTCGGCCGTGACCCGATCACGCAGGCGGTCCCGCTGTCGCAGGTCAGCTTGCTCACCACCGCGTATCTCGCCGCCATTGCCGCGCTCCTCACGCCCGCCGGACGCTTGGCGGACCTGATCGGGCGGCGCGCGGTTCTGGCCTTGGGCCTGGGCGTGTTCGCCGCCGGCGCGTGCACGATGGCGTTCGGATCCAGCTGGGCGCTGCTGCTGATCGGGCGGCTGGCCCAAGGCGTCGCGGCGGCCATGATACTGCCGTCCGCGCTCGGGCTACTGCTAAGCCAGGTGGGCGATCAGCAACGGCGCGGCGCGGTGGCGCTGTGGGGGTCGGCCACCGGCGCCGGTGGGCTGCTCATGCACGCCCTGGGCGGGCTGCTGGCCGACAGCCACGGCTGGCGGGCGCTGTATCTGCCGCTGGCCAGCGCCGCCGTCGCCCTGTTGCTGCTGGTGGCGGCGCTGCCCAGCACGCGGGGCAGCAAGCAGACCCCGCTGGACGTGATGGGGATGCTCGCCTCGGCGGCCGCCACCGCCGCGGTCGTCCTGCTGCTGGCCTGCGGAGGTTCATGGGGGTGGACCTCTCCGGCCGCGCTGGCCCTGGCCGCCGTCACGGTGGGCGGCGCCGCCCTGGCGTGGGCTCGGGCCCGCCGCCTTCCGGCCGGGGCCGACGACGCACCGCTGTGGCGGTGCCCAGGATTTGTGTGGGGGCTGGCCACGTCGCTGCTGTACGGGCTGGTGGCCTTCCCGATGCTGGCCGTGGCGCCGCTGGTGCTGCGCGAAGCCGGGCTGAGCCCGACCAGCATGGGGCTGGCGCTGGCGCCGATGTCGGCGGCCGTGATGCTCGCCAGCACGCTGGTGGCGAGAGCCGCTCGCCGCGCCGGCACCTCCTGGATGGTCTACGCGGGCGCCTACCTCACCGCCAGCGGCCTGATCGTGCTGTACGCCGTCCCGCACGCCTCGTTCGGCGCTCTGGCCGGGCTGGTGATCGTCGGGATCGGTTTCGGGTTCATCTCCACGACGGCGACCATCTCCGGCACCTTCGGCGTGGACCCCTCTCGCTACGCCACCGCGATCGGCTCTCTCACGACCGCGCGCATGCTCGGCGGCGCCCTCGGGCCCGCCGTCGCGCTCGCCTACCTGGCCTCGACCCACCAGGAGGCGGGCGAGGGCTACCCCGAGCTGCTGGCCGGCGCCATCGGCCTCAGCCTGCTGCTCGGGGTGCTGTCGCTGGTGCGCCGTATCCGGCACACCCGCGCCACGGCGGCGGCCTCCGCGCCGCAGCCCGCGGCATCGGCGGCGCGGCCGGCGGAGGTCGAGCGGGTCCGGCAGGTGCTGCAGCGCCAGCGCTCCCGTCTGGAGGCCATCGCTCGCACCGCCGAAGAGGAGTTGGCCGCGCTGAGCGCGCGGGCTGATCCCGGCCGCGGGCGCGCCGCCTCTTGGAGCCCGTCTTCGTCATTCGCCCCGCCCCGACAAGGAGCATCATGACCGCCCTGGACATCGGCGCGCCCGCACAGCCGCGCTACCGCCTGCCCGATCCCGCCTCCGCCACGCCCTCGACCACGCCGGTGATCACGTCGCCCGCCGGCTGGGACTGGGACGGCCGCGTCGACACGCTGCCGCTGCTGCGCACCACCGACATCCGATCGATGGAGCGGCTGCGCGCCATCCGCGACTACGCCCACCGCGGCATGGCCGAGATCGACGCCCTGCTCGCCCTCCTCGACGACGCCACCGGCGCGGGCGGCCCGGGTGTGAAGGGAGACAGCCCACGATGACCGGCCCAGACGCGTCCGCGGCGCTCGCCGCCGCCGTCGCGCCACCCTTGGCCGCGCTCGGCATCCCGACCGTCGTCGGCACCGTGAGCTGCGACGCCGCCTGGGCTGACGTGCTGGCCGAGCACCAGGTGCGTCACATCGCCGCCCAGCACGCCGGCGGAGCCGCCGCGCTCGCCACCGCCTACGCCCGTGCCGGGGGGCGGCTCACCGCCGTGCTCCTCGGCCCGGACGACGCACTGGCCGACGCGCTGGCCGGCATCAGCGACGCCGCCCGCACCCGGACGGCGCTGCTCGTGCTGAAAGTGCGCGCCTGCCCGGATACCGACACCCTCGCCTGGGCCGAGGCCGAGCTGCTCGAGGCGGCGGGCGCGCTGGTCCAGGACCTGGCGCAGGCGAGCCATGCACCCACCCTCCTGGCGGAGGCCGCCCAGGTGGCGCGCAAGCACGGCAGACCGGTCGTGATCCTGATGCGCGCACCGCAGCGCGCCGATGACCACCCCGATCAGGACACCGACTCACGCCTGGACCGGCTGCCGCTGGACCTGCTGACGGAGCCGGTCGCCGACCCGGCCGCCGTGCAGGACCTGGCGCGCCTGCTCACCGAGGCGCACCGGCCGGTGTTCATTGCCGGGCGCGGCGCTCGCGCGGGCGCCGCCACGCTTCAGACTCTCGCCGATCAGGCAGGCGCGCTGCTGGCCACGACGGTCGCCGCGCACGGCATGTTCGAGGGCAACCCCTGGCACGTCGGTGTCGCCGGCGTGCTGGCCACCCCCGACATGGCCGCTCTCATCTCCGGCGCCGACGTGGTCATCGGCTGGGGCTGCAGCTTGAACGAGTGGACCACCCGGCACGGCACGCTGATCGCGCCGAACGCCCGGCTGGCGCAAGTCGACATCGACCCGGCCGCGCTCGGCGCCCACCGCCCCATTGATTTGGGCGTGGCCGGTGACGTGGGCCGCACCGCAGATGCCGTACGGCAGATCGTGGCCCCGCAAAGCGGCTACCGCAGCGAGGTGGTGCGCCAGCGCATTGCCGAGCAGGCCAGCTGGCACAACATCGGCTACCAGCCCATGCTGGAGGTCGACGACCGCATCGACCCGCGCACGCTGTCCGTGGTCCTGGACACGGTGCTGCCCGAGGACCGCACCCTCATCGTCGCGTGCGACACCGTTCTGGGTTATCCGGTCAGTTACCTGCGCGTGTGCGACGCCGACGGTTTCATGCTCAGCCCAGCGCCCCATCTCGCTCTGGCCAGCGGCATCGGCGCGGCGCTGGCCAGAGCGGACCGGCTGGCCGTGGCCACGCTCGGCCGGCGCGGCATCCTGGCCGCGGCCGCCGAGCTGGAGACGGCGGCACGGCAGCATGCCCGTCTGCTGATCGTCGTCTACGACGACGATCAGCAGACGTCGCCGCCGGGACCGGACATCACCCAGATGGCCGCCGCGTACGGGTGCCTGAGCGCCGAGATTCGCCGCCCGGCAGATCTCAGCCTCCTGTCGGAGTGGCTGAGGCAGCCGTTTGCGGGCCCGCTGCTGCTGCGGGCCCGTATCCACCGGCAAGCGTGGTGGCGGGATAACGCCGTCGCGCCTACGGCCTCATGGGGGCAACGATGAACCGCCTCCACTTTCTGCAGCACCTTCCGCCTCCGCTGCCGGCCAAGCTGAGCAGCCTGGACCTCACCAGCGGCCCGGCACGGTCGCTGGGCAGCGACTGGTGGCATGTGCCCGACCCGGACAACGGGCCGGCGGCGCTGCGCCGCCCCGCCGTCCGCGCCCGCGCCCGGCTGCAGCGCCTCCTCCACTACCTATGGGATGGGCCCGCGCCGAGCTTCGCCGGCGCTGTGTGCCAGCACGACACGCGGCCCGGCCACCCCGGGACCCGCGTCTACGGCGGCATTCACCTTGATGGCGTCCTGCACTACCTGTCGGACGCGGGCAGCCTCCCGCCCGTCCCCTTGCGGCACATCGGCGGTGTGCGTCTGATCGCCGGCTCCTGTCTGTTCAGTGCGCAGGCGGCGCAACTCGTCCTGAGCAGCCGGCGTCGTTTTCCCATCACCGACCTGCGGCGCAGGCTCTTACCGGAGCGCGCGACCGGCCTGCATCTGAGCCCGGACCTCACCGTGTACGAACACGACACCAGCGCGCGGCTGGCGCGCGCGGCTACGAGCCTGGCCGCGCGCATCCCCTTCGACGTCGGCGTCACTCACGTGCTCGCCGTGCCCCGTGCGGCCACCATGCTGCACCTGTTCGGATCCGCTCAGCTCGGACTGGTGCCGCTCGATCTGTTCGAGCAGTGGTGCGCGGCGGTCGCCGAGCGCCACGAACGCGTCCGCTATCTCCTGCGTGTCCACTGGCAGAACGCCTGGGCTGCCGTAGACGCATCACGGCCGCTGGAGCTGATCGAGGTGGATGAGCTCCAGCCGGTAGAAGACCTGCTGCGGCGCGCCCTGGCCGCCGGGACCATGCCCACCCTCGGGGACCTGGTCGAGGCCGCCGCCGCCCAGGACGAGCTCTGGCAGCACCTCATCGCGATCAACCCGCCCGCCACCGCGACGGACCTGGCCAACCTCAGCTACGCCGCCTCCTACCTGCGCCTTCCGGGTGCGACTCTCGCGGTGGAAAACATTCAGGAACACAAGATCCTCCTGCATGCGTTGCGGCTGCGACCGCTGCTGGAGCACCGGATCAGGCACGTGCCCGCGCTCATGGGGCTCTACCCGCTGGGCCGCATCTGGGCGCGCACCCCGAACGGCGACCTCCACCCGCACCTGTTCAGCCACGATCCAGGACTCGAAGCGCTCGACGCCGGCGGCCGGCGCGTAGACCTCGCCGAGCTCGCCACCGGCCTGTATCGCAGCGACGCGCTGGCGGTTCGCCGATGAGCCCGCCCATCACCCCGCCGCCACCCGCACAGCCGCCCGTGCCATCGGATACGGCGACCCCGACCGCGAACAACGCACCCTGGGCCAGGCCGCGCTCATGGCCGGCGCGGCGGGCGGCATCGGCGCGGCCGTCGTCGCTGTCCTGGCCCGCGCCAGCAACATCACGATGCAGACCCTCCTCGTCGACGGCGCAGCCATCCCTAACCGGCTGACCGGCTGACATGCATCCCCATTCGCTCCCGCACATAGGAAAACAAGGAGAACCCCCTCATATGTCCGCCCTACCGCCAGCCCCGGCCCCGCCGGTCCAACGGCTCGCCCCTGTCCAGATCGACCGGCCGGTTCCCGGCAGCACACGCGACCTGGACGATGCACGCGACCGCAGCCCGGTGGCCGAAACACCGCTTTTGGTGATCGATCTGCGGCAGATCCGGTCGAACGCCCACGCAATCGCCGCCGCTTTCTCCGGCATGGACCCGCTGGTGTACTACGCCGTCAAAGCCAACCCGGCCCCCGAAATCCTGTCGACGCTGGCGGCCGCAGGCTGCCGCTTCGACATCGCCTCCCTGGGCGAGGCCCGCGCGGCGCTGGCCGCAGGAGCTCCGGCCGGCCATCTGGCCTACACCACCACCATCAAGAAGGCCGGTGACATCAGGGCCGCGTATGAGCTGGGGGTGACGCTGTACACCGCCGACAGCCCAGACGAAATCGACAAGATCTCCGCCGCCGCGCCGGGCGCCTGGGTGGCCATCCGCATCGCCGTCGACAACACGGGCGCCGCCGCACCCTTCGGCAGCAAATTCGGGTGCGCGCCTGAGCAGGCGGCCGACCTGCTCAGGCGAGCGACCCGGGTCGGGCTCATCCCGGCGGGAGTCAGCTGCCATGTCGGATCCCAGCAGCTCGATGTGCACGCATGGGACAAGCCCATCGCCGCCGCGGCCAGCATCTATCGCGCGTTCGGCGGCGAGCTGCCCATGCTGAACCTGGGCGGGGGACTGCCAGCGACCTACACCGACCCGGTTCCCGCAGTGGGCCGGTACGCCGCCGCCATCAGCCAGAGCCTGGACCGGCATTTCGGCGCGAGCCGGCCGCACATCATCCTCGAACCCGGCCGGGCCATCGCCGCCTCCGCCGGGGTGATCCATTGCGAAGTCGTGCAAGTCACTCACCGGCACGGCCAGCGATGGGTGTATCTGGACGTGGGCCGTTACGGCGGTCTGGCCGAGACCGAGGGCGAGGCGATCAGGTACCCGATGCACGCCCCCGACGTCGGCGGCCCGCTCGGGCCGGTCATCGTGGCCGGACCCACCGCCGACGGCGACGACGTGCTCTACCACCGCTACCGTCCCGAGCTGCCGCTTGCGCTGCGCGCCGGCGACCGCGTCGTGATCGGCTGCACCGGCGCCTACACCGCCAGCTACGCCGCCGTCTCGTTCAACGGTCTGCCGCCGCTCGCCGTACGCTGCGCCTTCGACTCCGCCCCGGTGGCATGGAGCAGCCGGTGAGCACCCAGCCACCGGCCACCGGCGCCTTCCAGGGACGGCATGTGCTGGGGGAGATCTACGGCGTCGACCCCGGCCTGCTCAACGACGAGGAGCGCCTGTGCGCGCTTCTGCGCGAGGCGCTGACCGAGGCGAAGGCCACGGTCCTGGACGTGCGCAGCCACCACTTCGCCCCGCAAGGCGTCACGGTGATGGCGCTGCTGGCCGAGTCGCACGCCTCCTGCCACACCTACCCGGAGTACGGCTGCGCCTACGTCGATTTCTTCACCTGCGGCACGGCGGCGGACCCGGCCGAGGCGCTGCACAACCTGAGCAAGGCTCTTCGGCCCACCCGATACCACGTCGTCGTCCTGGACCGCGGCGTACCAGCTCTCCCCATCCCCTTGACCGCTTCCGGAAAGGCGCACCCATGACGAAGTACGTGACCGAGACTCTGTCGCCGGGCCTGACCCGCACGTGGACGATCCACGACATCGTCTACGAGACGACGACTGCCTACCAGCACGTGCTGATCGCCGACACTCAGCACGGCCGCACGCTCTTCTGCGGCGACGCCGGCGCGCTGGAGCGGCAAAGCTCCGTGCTGTCGCAACTCGTCTATCACGAGTCGCTGATGGTGCCGCCGCTGGCGCTCGCACCCGCCCTGGACCGGGTGCTGATCATCGGCAGCAGCGAGGGTGTCGCCAGCCAGATCGCCCTCGATGCCGGCGCCGCCCGCGTCGACCATGTCGACGTCGACCTCGAGTGCGTGCGCGCGTGCGCCGAGCACCTGCCCTACGGCTACATCCCGGGCGACGTCGATGCCGCCCTGGCCGGACAGGCTGCGGGCGGCCGGCTGCGCCTGTACGCCGAGGACGGCCACGCCTTCGTCCAGGACCGGCTCGACGAAGGCACCCGCTACGACGCGATCATCATCGATCTTCCCGATGAAGCGTCCGAGAGCGACGCCCAGCACAACCGGCTCTACGAGCTGAGCTTCCTCACCCGCTGCACGGAGCTGCTGAGCGCCGGCGGTGTGATCTCCACTCAGGCCGGGTGCCCGACGCTGTGGCGGCAGGACTCCCTGCGCCAAGCGCTGGCGCGATTCACCACGGCGTTCCCGAGCATGCTGTGTTACAGCAGCTGGGAACACGAGTGGGCGTTCCTCACCGGCTCTGCGCAGGCGGCTGACAGCCCGCTGTCCACGCTGCTCCAGCGTCGCCTGCCCGCCCTGCCCTACCGCCCGCAGACGATGGACGCGGTCAGCGCCGCCAGCGCCACCATCCTGCCCTACCACCTGCGATCCGCGGTGGCCCCGTCTGACGGCCAGGAGCCGCGGTGATGGGTATCGCCATGATCAGATCCGGTCGCCCGAACATGACGCTCGCGGCCAGGATCCGCGCCGCGGCGGCCACCGCGTCCCAGGCCCGCGACAAAAACGAGCGGTCCGCCACGCCCTGCCTCATCGCGGCCAGCCCTGCCGACGGCCGGCCGCCGCGCCCCCGGGACGCCGCACCGCTCATCGGCCTGCCCGCCAGTCAGTGGGGGGACCCCTGATAAGGCCGCCGCCCGAGCACTCGCTGTGGCTCCGCCGACTACGCCGTCGTGGCGGGGTCACAGCGCATCCGATCCCCACCCACGAACACGTCTGGAGCCCTGCCATGACGTCAACCACGGATCCCGACATCCTGCGCGTCGACCTACACATGATCACCCGCATCCTGCTCGCGCACGACGGCTCAACTACGAATCTCCTCACCACCGCGCTGAAGGAGCCCCTCGGAATCCGGGTGGTACTCCAAGCCACCCGCCCGGCCGCCAGCGTCCTGACGCCCGCCGTCCAAACCCGGATGGGCGCCGGAAGCGACGACGCCATGATTCTGCGCCGATCGAATCTGATCATGACCAGGACCGGCGCCGAGATCACGGCCAACAAGGTCGTGCTGGACCCCGCTCATCCCAGCGTGTCCCCGCTGGTAGAAGGCATCGACGTCCCGATCGGCCGCCTTCTGGCCGCCCACCAGGTCGAACAGCGGCGAGAACTGCTCGACCGAGGCGTGCGCCGCTGGTCGTGGGGTTCACCGGACCCGCTCAGCCAGTCCCGGCCCAGCGTCTGGCGCTCGTATCTGATCGTCCTGCAAGGCCGGCCCGCGCTCTACGTCGAGGAAATCTTCCACCCGAACCTCATCCCCGCATCGCCCGACATGCTCGCCGACCTCGACCTCGACCTCGGCTCCGGTACCGAGCTCAGTCCCACCCCTGCTGGATGAGATGCGCTGCCCGCATCTCAAGAGAGGACCTTTCGCCGATGTCGCTGCCGCCCGCCGCCGACACCTACCTGCCGCCCCCGCCGCCCGCTGGCGCCTTCGACGACTGGCAGATCGATCCCGGCCGGATTGTGCTGCTCATTCAGGACATGCAGTACCACCTGCTGAGGTCGTTCCCCTCCGCTGCTGCGCCGGTGACCGACCTGCTCGCCAACGTGGCGGCGCTGCGCGAGACCTTTCATGAGGCCGCGATCCCGGTGCTGTACACGGTGGAGCCGGGAGGACAAGACCCCGACGAGCGCGGGCTCCTGACCGACCGGTGGGGGCCCGGGCCGCGGACGGACCCCGCCGATATCGACCTGCCGCCCGTCCTCGTGCCGGGTCCGTATGACCGGGTCATCGTCAAACGGCGCTATTCGGCGTTCTTCGAGACGGCGCTGGAGGAGGTCCTGGACGAGCTGGGCCGCGACCAGCTGCTCATCTGCGGCCTGCACGCCCACATCGGGGTTTTGGCCACCGCCCTGGACGCGTACATGCGCGACATCCGCCCGTTCGTCGTCAGCGACGGTGTGGCCGGTTTCTGCCGCGACCGGCATGCGGCGGCGCTGCACCTGGTCGCGCACGGCTGGGGCCGGGTGCTATCGACCGAACAGGTGCGGGCCGGGCTACGAGCCCGCAAGCTCACCGCTTCACCCGTCCTGCGTTGCCCGGTCTTGACCCCATCGATTTCATGAGAGGAGCCGCCAGTGACATGGCAAGCCCTGAGCGACGAGGCTCAGGCGGCCATCGGTGAGGTGTGCCGCGTCTACGGGGCCGCCCTGGCCGACTACTGCCGCGCCGAGCTGAGCGAGGGGGACGCCGAGCAGGCCGCGTGCGCGGCGCTGATCAGCGCCCACGATCACGTCGGCCGTCTGGCCGAGCCGGAACAACTGCGCGCCTGGCTGTACGCCCTGGCCCGCGCCCACCGCACCCTCCTGGCCACGGCGAATGCCGCCAGCACCGGATCCTGGACTCGGCCCGGCGCGGGCTCGCTCCTGGCCGAGGCGCTGACGGCGCTGCCCAAGCCGTATCAGGAGGTCCTGGACCTGGCTGTTCGGCATCGTCTCAGCCACCTGGAGATCGCCCTGATCTTCGATGCGGGCGCAGTCGAGGTCGAGCACCTGGTGGCCGCCGCGGCGCACCGGCTGGAAACCTGGATCGCTGCCGTCAGCGCCGCCCGCTCGGGCGGCTGCCAGGAACTGGCCAAGGCCCTGGCTGGTCCGGCGCCGCCCTCGCGGCGGCTCCGGACCCACATCAGCCAGCACATCGACCGCTGTGTCACCTGCCAGAGCGCGCCTCGGACCACCACGGCCGCGGCGCTGCTCCAGCAGATGCCGATCAAGGCCGCGCCCGCCACGATGGCCGTCCGCTTGACGGAGGCGCAGCCGCTCGCCGGCGACGTGGAATGGCGCGCTGACGGCTTCCCACCCCAGACGCACACCCTGCAGGAGGCGCTCGCGGACCTCCCTCCTGCACCGGCCGCCCGTCCGGCGGCCGGCGGCCATGGCAACCGGCCTGCTCCGGATCGCGATGAGGAGTTCCGCGCCTGGGAACGACGCAGCCAGGCGAGCGAGGAATTCTGGGACCGCCGCGACGATGAGGCCGACCCGGAGGCGCGGCTGTCGCTGCGGCCCCTGCTGCCCGTGGTCCGAGTCGGCGGCCTCATCGTCGCTGGGGTGGCCACCGTGCTCGGCGCCGGGGCGGCCTGGTCGTCCCTGCAGCCGAACCCGCGGCCGGTGGCGGCGGTGGCGCCCGGCGCTTCTGCCACCGTCACCTTGCTGGCCGACCCTCCGTTGCTGGATCCGCTCCCCGAAGACCCTCCCACCGAACAGCGCACGGA
>NZ_POUD01000590.1 GCF_003236395.1 Nonomuraea aridisoli
CTTCCGGGGCGTCGATCACCAGGGTGGGGACCGAGACCTTGGCCAGTTCGGCGCCGCGTTCCATGCCCGACTGGTCGGCCAGGGCGTGGGCGGGCGGGCTGTGCCAGGTGCCGCTGTGGGCGGCGATGCGACGTTCCAGGGCGGCGAACTCCTCCGGGTCGAACGGCAGGACGTCGCCGTTGAGGATCCGCCAGTGGCGGATGCGCCACTCCAGCTCCGCTTCCTCGTCCCGCTCCTGACCGAGCTCCTGCCACAGCTCCAGCAGCCTGGGGTCGGGGCCCGGCAGCTCCTCGGCGCCGTTCTCCGCTCCGCCGATCAGGGCGGATCCGAAGACGGTGGCGCTGAGCAATCTGTCCGGGTGGTCGAGGAGCAACAGCTGGACCAGGGTGCCGCCCATCGACATGCCGACGATGTGGGCGCGTGCGATCCGCAACGCGTCGAGCACCGCCATCGCGTCGTCGGCCAGCGCCCGGATCGGGTACGGGCGGTCGTGGAAGGCGTGTGTGGAGCGTCCGGTGTCGCGGTGGTCGTAGCGGATCACCAAGTGCTGCTGGGCCAGGCGCTCGACCAGCTCGTCGGGCCAGCCGAGGCCGCTGGAGTTGGCACCCATCACCAGCAACAACGCCGGACGCGCCGGGTCGCCGGTCGTCTCCACCCACAGCCGGTAGCCGTCGGCGACGTCGACATAGGTCTCTCTCACTCGGGTCATGTCACACCTCATGCGCTCGGGAACGCCATGACCCTAACACAAGACGAGACGTACCGTCTCGTGTGTGGTGCTCGGCCGAGTGCTGCTTGCGGTGTGAGGCGGTGTGGCGTCGGGCCGCACACATGAACGACTGCGAGCGCCTACCCCTGCCGCACCCGCTGAGGTCCTGAGGGGGAGGTCCCATGGGGCAGTTGAGGTGCTGAGGAGGAGGAGGGGGCTGAAGGCCGGCTCGTGTGGATGCTCCAGGGGCGGAAGAGCGTCCCAAGGTCGAGGCGGGACGGTGGGCGGCGACGTGGAAGGGAGCGGAGGGCTCGTAG
>NZ_POUD01000591.1 GCF_003236395.1 Nonomuraea aridisoli
ATCCCCACCACTCCCCACCCCTGACCGCCGTGAGCCCAACGCTCCTGAGGCCCGAGCGCCACGCGCGCAGCGGGCACCCGGACACGTCGCGAGCAGGTGACCGCGAGAGCATCCTGAACGTCACGACCCGCGCTGCGGCGCGAGAACCATCGCGCGACGCCTCCAACGAGGCGACGGCGAGGAGCCGGCGTATGCCACCCACTCGCGCCGGAGCCACGGGTAAGGCGGTGCCACGCCACCGAGGCGTCCCCCATTCGAGACCGGCGACCTCGAACGGAGGTCGCCACCGTGCGGACGCCGCCACGGGCCGGCCCGCAGTCGATGGCGCAGCGCTCCATCGTCGCCACGATCTCCGGACCCGTGCTCCTCTGCCCCGCCGCCGAAAGGCCCCAAAGGATGGCACGCCCAAGATCGCGACACCGACCGCAGAGGCGCTCCGACCCCAGTGACAGCGCCGAGCTAACCGCAGCCCTCACCAAGCAGGGCACGACTGCGTCTCGCCTGCCGAAGACCCGGTGAGCACACAAGAGCGATAAAGCGTGAGCCGGAGTGTCGATCCAAGCCCGGGGGCGGCAATGCACCCTCGGAGGAGGCCGCCCGTTCATGAGCAATCCGAGCTTGAGGGCGGCTCGGCGGCCGTCGGAAAACGTACCGCCACCTTCCGGCTCGGCGGTTGTCGGGGCGCGTACCGCCGCCCCCTCCAACTCTGCGGTCCTCGAAGCGCGAACCGCCGTCCCCTCCGGCTCAGCGGTCGTTGGAGGGCACACCGCCACCCCCTCCGGCGTGGCAGTTGTCGGAGGGCACACCGCCGCCGCCCCGGGAGCGGCCGGCGACCGCGTACGGCGCATATGGGCCGCGCGGGCCGCTTTCTCGGGCGTGGACGGTGACCCCTTGCGGGCCGGCCACGACGCCTGTGACTCCGCGGCAACCCCACACGACGGCTTCGGTCACGCCGGGCGGTTCTGGGGAGAGTGCGGGTGCCGAAACGGGTGGGGAATGGGAAAGGCCCCCGCCCGGGGAACCGGG
>NZ_POUD01000592.1 GCF_003236395.1 Nonomuraea aridisoli
CACCAGCACTCCATCCCCCACCCAACCCCACACACCGAACAGCTGCGACCAGCGCGGTGACCCCTCGGGCGGAGGACCTCCTTCGCCGGTGCCCTCAGTCAAGCTGTTGGCCGACCACTATCTGCCGATCTGGGTCATGGCCAGGCCGTTACCGCTCCAGATCAGCGGGGCGAGCTGAACTTCAGTGCGGGCGGCTTTCCTCTCCACCACCGACTCTCCGTCACCCGCCAACTCCGTCGCCACCAACAACACCGCAGCGGAAGCTCCGAAAGCTGCCCGCCGCGGCCGCGGGCGACGCAATCACGCGACCAGCGCACACGAGCGTCAAATCGCACAACCGTGGAAACACAGAAGAGGCCGCAGCCAAAGGCATGAGACCTCACAACAGGCCGGTACGTCCGACAGCACACGCATCCACTCCCACACTGACGTGTCCCACAACCGACAAAACAGGACCCCAGTCCTGGCGCACCTAACCCCACCACGCAGTGGCTCTGCGCCCTCATCCCCGCAGGGCCTTCGCCCCCACTACGGACACCGGACACCCGGCAACGCAAGAGGCCCACCCGAAACTCATCGCCGAGTGACTGCGCAGCCGAGGAATCGGGCGGAAGACGTGCACCCTCGCAGACGGCGCAGCCGGCAGGAAGCCCGCATCCGCACCCACACGCAAGGCAAGCCCCCACCACGGAGGCGCCACACACTAAGAAACACAGAACGGGCCCCACCAACGTGAAGCCCGCCAACACCAGACCCGGTCACCCGCAACCACAAAACAGTCACTCGGGAAACACAAAAAAGGGAGGGGCCCCGACACCCACAGGCGTCGAAACCCCTCCCACAAAGATTGTCCGGCGGTGACCTACTCTCCCACACCCTCCCGAGTGCAGTACCATCGGCGCAGAGAAGCTTAACTTCCGGGTTCGGAATGTAACCGGGTGTTTCCTTCCCGCCATAACCGCCGTAACCCTCCGAAACACACAAGCACCGCTTG
>NZ_POUD01000593.1 GCF_003236395.1 Nonomuraea aridisoli
CCCGGCGACCAGCCCCGCCAGCAGCGGCGGCCCCACCACGCCCTCCGGGCGGGCGAAGCGCCGCATCGCGATCAGCAGCCCGGCGAACGCCAGCGCGGGCAGCACGTCGCGCAGCCCGTCGATCCTGACCAGCACCGCGAGGCCCAGCACCAGCCCGGCCAGCAGCCCGCGCAGCCGCCGCCCCGACGTGCCGGTGAGCGCGTCGTAGGCCAGCGCCAGCCCGCCGAACAGCAGGATCAGCGACGGGATCTCGCTGAACGTCGTACGCGAGGTGTAGAGGATGGGCTGGCTCACGGCGACCGCCACGGCGGCGACCACCGCCCAGCGCGCCCCCACCAGCCGTGCCACCACGCCCGCCACGGTCAGCACGGCCAGCGCGCCGAGCACCGCCGGGACCACGAAGGGCGCGCCCAGCCAGTGGCCGATCGCGAACAACATCGGCGCGCCCGGCATGAACTGCGGCAGCACCGAGCCCTTGACGTCGTAGAAACCGATGCTGACGAAGTCCAGCCAGGGGTCCACGCCGCCGAACGCCTCGGCCTGCGGCGGGATGGGCAGCGAGCCGTGGGCGGCGATCCAGTCGGCGTACAGGGCGTACGTAGCGGGGTCGCGCCGGACGGCGAGCTGCTCGCTGTGCATGACGCCGTTGAACACGCCCGACGCCACGGCCACCGCCAGGATGCCCGCGATCTGCAGCGACGTCGCCTCGACGACCTTGCCGAGCCGCCGCGTGCCGAGCACGCCCAGCACGGCCGCGGCCGCCACGCCGAGCAGCGCGACCGGCACGGCTCCGAACCGGCCGAGCATCAACAGCGGCAGCCCCGCCAGCAGCCACCCCGCCACGGCCAACGCCGGCAGCACAGTGATCGCGGCGAGTATCCGGCCGGATCGATCCACTTCCATCGATCAGTGAGCGTATCCAACCCAACCCCTCACCCCCACCGGCGCGAAGTCATGGGTTGGCGAAAATCGGCGGTACCGTACGC
>NZ_POUD01000594.1 GCF_003236395.1 Nonomuraea aridisoli
AGATGTGTATAAGGGACAGCCATGGGGTGCTGCCCGCCCTCGAAACCGTGCTGGCCGAGCCCGAGGTGGCCGCCGCCGACCTCATCGTGCTCACCGGTGACATGGCGGCCGGGCCGATGCCGGTCGAGACGCTCGACTCGCTGGTCGAGCTGGGGGAGCGGGCCGTGTGGGTCAACGGCAACGCCGACCGGGAGCTGGTGGAGGCCGTCCGGGGGAAGCCCAGTGCGTACGCGATCTCGCAGTGGGCGGCGGAGTCGTTACGTCCCGATCAGGTCGAGTTGCTGGCGGCGCTGCCCGATCGGCGGGTGCTGGAGCTGGGGCGGCTCGGCACGGTGTTGTTCGTGCACGCCACGCCGCGGGGCGACGAGGAGATGATCCTGGTCGACAGCTCACTCGAACGGTGGGCCGAGGTGCTGGCCGGGGAGGAGGCCGACACCGTGGTGCTGGGCAACACCCACATGCCGTTCGTCCGGCTGGCCGATCGGGTGCTGGTGGTCAACCCGGGTTCGGTGGGGATGCCGTACGGGAGGGGCGGCGCGCACTGGGCGCTGCTCGACGGGGAGAGCGGTGCGGTCACCCTGCGCTCGACGCCGCTCGATGCCACGCGGGTGGGGGAGCGGCTGCTTGTTGAGAGTGGGTTCGAGGAGATCGGGGAGTGGGTGGATTCCTACGTGACCACCATTCACTCCGATGCCGAGGCGCTGCGGGCGTTCGCGCAGGCGGAGGGGCGGACCGGGTAGGCGGGCCGCCGGCATGGTGGCTGTTCACCGGCGGTTGGTGGGCGGGTTTCGGCTTCCGGTGCGCGGAGCGTTTCAACTGCTGTTCGTTGGGTGTGTGCAGGTGGGTGGCGGTCGGTTGGAGCGGACCGTGTGGCTGGTGGTCGCATCGTGGATGCGCAGGTGGCGGGCTGTGTGAGGGGTGGTC
>NZ_POUD01000595.1 GCF_003236395.1 Nonomuraea aridisoli
CGCCAACCCGGCCGCCAACTCGGCCGCCCCAGCCGCCCACCTGGGCGCCGACGCGGTCGCGAGCCCGGTCAGCAACCCGACCTCCGCCCCGGCCAGCAAGCCGGCCGGCCCCGCCGAGTCCGGTCTCCCGCGACGAGTCCCGACACGCGCGACGCCCGGAAACGGCCCCCGAACCGCCGCGACCCTCACCGGCCCGGCAACGCACACGGGCGCGGGAACCACCTCCCCGCCCCAAGCGACCACGCTTGGCCCGCACGCGGGGACGGCACTGCACGGCGGAGCGGCGTTCACCGGCCCGACGACGCACATCGGGGCGGGCACCACCTCCCCGCCCCACGACGACACGCCTGGGCCACACGCCGAGGCGGCCCTGCACGCCCGATCGGCGGAACACGGCGAGGCGGCGGTGCACGGCGGTGACGAGGAGCCCACCTCTACGCTTCAGGCGCTCTTCGACGTTTCCGCCTCCCCCACCGTCGAGCCACCGGACGCCGAGCCCGGCCCGCCGGCCGCGCCGCTGCCCCGCAGGTCCTCGGCCAGAACGCCCAAGCCGCCGGGAGCCGGCGCGTCACCGGGCTCCGCCGATCCGGTGCTGTCCGGGACGGGACCTTCGACGACGTCCGCCGCACCGGCAGGTCCACAGACGGGGGCAGGAGCACGCGACATGCCCGCGCCCGGATGGCGGGATGCCGCGCCCGGCGCCCCGACCGCGTACGACGCAGGCGCGCGTTCCGCCGACGGCGTGCCACGAAGTACCGCCGTAACGGGCGATGCGACCTTGCACGGCGGCAGCGCGTACGGTGGCGAGCCCGGTGGTGTGCCCCACTTGGGCGGCGTTTCTGCTGGCGGCCTGCCCGGCGGTGGTCTGCCTGGTGGGGGCGGGCCTGGTGGTGAGGAGGCTCGTGGTGAGGGGCTGTACCGCGACGGCGTGGCCCATGGTGGGGGGCTGGCCGGCGATGGTGGGCAGGCCGGCGG
>NZ_POUD01000596.1 GCF_003236395.1 Nonomuraea aridisoli
AGATTGTATAAGAGACAGCGCCAGCACCGCCGCCACCCGCTTCGACAAGCCGGCCAGCCGCCATCCGGCGAGTGTCACCATCGCCTCGCTCATGCTCTGGCTCCGGCACGCCGAATTGTCAGACACTTCCTAGGACTGATCGGCCCCGGGTTCCTCGGCGAAGACCATGCGGTGCCCGCGGGCGGTGTCCATGTACTCGCGGACTCGGCGGATCAGGTCGTCCCGGAGTTCGAAGACGAAGCAGTAGTCGTTGGCGTAGTGGTTGCCGTTGGCGAGCGTGGCCGTCATGGTCTCCTCCACGATCACGTGATCGCCGTCGGCGTAGATCCCGTGGAAGGTGACGGTGACGTCGCGCACGAAGAAGCGAGGGAAGTCGTCGGCGAGGAAGCGTACGATCGCCTCCCGGCCGACCATGTGAGCGGATCCTTCCAGCGCGACGGCGGTCGCGTTGCCCAGGGGCGCCAGCCACTCGGCGTCCTCGGTGAAGACTGCGGAGATCTGGTCCGCATCGTGGGTGGCGAAGGCTTTCCAGGCGTTCCGGACGACGAGTCGGCTGTGGTCTGACATGACCGCGACCCTGGAGCGGTGCGTCGGAAAGGGCTGGCGAGTTCTCGACATCACCATCGGCGACGTCCGGCCGTTGCTGACCCTCGAACGGGACATGACCGACCGAGAGCCGGTACGGGCCGCGCTCGCGAAGATCGTCAAGCGCCTTACCCGAGAAACAGCCTTGCCAAAGCCGGTAGCACGCCGGTTCCCCGGCCGGAATGCCGAGCCCGGCCGGCGCGAACAGGGCGCCGGGGCGTAGGGGACGAACAGTGCCTCGCAGCCGACGATCAGGCCGTTGGACCCCCGCAGCCGTGCCGGCCAAAGCAGAAGCCGTGCAGGGCGAGGGCTGTCTCTTATA
>NZ_POUD01000597.1 GCF_003236395.1 Nonomuraea aridisoli
GGGAGCCGGTGGGGTGCCCGCGTACACGCTGCTGTTCGCCGCCGTCGGTGGCGCGGCGCTCACGTGGGCCGCGCTGCGGCTGCCGCCGCGTTCCCGGCGTGGGTCCGGTGCGGCCGATACCTCAGCGGACGGCGTCTCCGCATAGGGGAGGCCGCCGGGGGTGCGCCCGCGGTGCTCACCTTCCCGAGTGGCGTTCCCCCGGCGTGGGTGTGTCCTGCGGCGCTCTCCCCCGAATCGCGTTCCCCGGCGTGGGTGTGCTCTGCGGGCGCGCGCCGACGAGGGAGCCTGACGGGTCAGCGCATCCGCACGATCAGGCGGCGGATCTTGCGCAGGTCGCGTAGCCGGTGCTCGTACGTCGCGCCCGTGAACAGCAGGAACGCGCCCGCCACCGCGATCGGCAGCCAGCGCGGCCCCTCGCCCACGAAGGCGGCCAGCGCGGGGGCGAACTCCTGGGCCGCCGTCACCACCAGCACGATCCCGCCGAGGATCAGCGGTGCCTGCAGCCGGGCCCGCGCGCCGGCCAGGGTGGCGGCGAACGCGGCCACGCCGAGCAGCAGCGGGCGGACGAGGCCGGGGTCGTTCCAGGTGGCGTACAGGCTGGGCAGGAACGTCAGCGCCAGCGCGGTGCCGTACCCGGTCCACGAGGACAGGCCCGGGTCGCGCCGCCTGGCCAGCCAGGCCACGACCAGCCCGGCCACCGACAACGGCACCGTGTACGCCTCGGGAGCGGTCACGTCGGAGAGCGCCAGCCGCAGCCAGAGGGCGAGCTGCAGCAGCACCAGCCCCGGCCACACGGCCCGCCGCCGGTCCCGGCGCAGGGCGACGGCGAGCGCCGTCACACCGCAGCAGGCCAGCGCCACGCACAGGAACGCCGGATCCGCGGCGGCCATGACCACCGCCACCCCGGCCAGCCCCCACCCGGCCACCTCGACCCCCACGCCGGCCCGCACACCCCGGTCGAGGGC
>NZ_POUD01000598.1 GCF_003236395.1 Nonomuraea aridisoli
GACCAGCACCTCCGGCGTGGCGACCACCACCACCCTCGGATCCGCCAGCAAACGCACCGCCACCCCAGGCTCCGCCGAACGCAGACACGACCTCGGTTCTGAGATCGTGCACCGACAGCCCACCATCCCGGACCCCAGCACCGTCCCCACTCCCAGCACCGTCCCGCCCAAGCGCCCCATCCGCCGGGCGAGACTCCTCCACCGTCAGTGGGCCGAACACGCTGAGGGTGCTGCGCGCATGCACGCACCCGCCCGGTGAAAACCAGCCGTACGCGCGCCGGCAACCGTCCCCGGACCGCACGCCGCCCGCCCGAACGGGCCCCTCAACCGAACACCAACCGTCCACCCATCGACCGCCACCCACCGGAACGGAGCCATCCAACCGGCGATCGCCGTCCACCGGAACGGAGCCGCACGCCCGGCTGGGGTTCTCGACCGGGCAGGGGCCGTTCACCGGGAAGGGTTCTTGGACCGGCCACTGCCCCCGCTCGTGCGCAAGGACTGAGCCGTTGTCGGGGAGGGCGTCGTGTGCGGAGTGGGGCATGTCAGCGGCGGCCGGGAGGACGGCGTCCACGCCGGGTGCCAGGGCGGCGGCCACGGCGCGGTCGCTCGTCCGGACCAGCAGCGGCACGCGGCGGCGCCTCGCCGCCTCGCGTACCAGGGGGACGTCCGCGAGCCCCACCGGCTCCACCAGGATCAGCCCGGCACCGAGCGGGGGAAGCGCCCGGACGGCGTCCCGCGCCAGGTGAGGCGGTACCACCGCGCCCAGCCGGCTCCGCACCGCCACACCGCTCACCGTGCCCGCCAGGTGCGACGGCGGGTGCCGATGCCCGAGCAACCGCGCGACCGCCCACCCGCCGCTGGGCAGAGATCCCGTCCACGCCAGCACCCGCAGCGCCACCCGCCGCGACCGCCGCTCCCCCAACAACGCCGCCGCGATCCCCCGAAG
>NZ_POUD01000599.1 GCF_003236395.1 Nonomuraea aridisoli
CACCCCACCCGGCTTCCGACCCCCGACCCGGTCCGGCGTCCGGTGTCGCGCCCGGCTCGGCTTCCGGCGTCGCGGCGACGGGGCTGATGGGCGGCATGGGCGTCGCGGGCCGTCGCCGGGCGCGGCTGGTCGCGCGGCTGGCGGTCGTCGCCTTCCTGGTGGCCGGCGGTCTGGTCGCCGACCTCCTCGGCGTCACGGTCACGCGGCCGGCGTTCGCCCATGCCTATCTGATGGGCAGCTCGCCCGTCGACGGCCAAGTGCTGGACCGTGCCCCGGCCGAGGTCAGCCTCCGCTTCAACGAAGCGGTGAGCCTCGGCCGGCGCTCGATCCAGCTGCTGGACGTGACCGGCAGAAGCCTGACGACCGGCGCGCCCGGTCACGCCGAGGGGAAGGCCAACACCGCGCAGGTCGGCCTGCCCGCGGACCTCGCCGAGGGGACGTACGTCGTGGCCTGGCGAATCACGTCCGCGGACTCGCATGTGGTGTCCGGAGCGTTCAGCTTCAGCGTCGGCCACAGAAGCTCGATGGCCGCCTCCCTGGAGCAGGACGCCGACCCGGCGGTTCCCGTCGTCGACGCGGTCGGCCGCGGCCTGGCGTTCCTCGGACTGGCCCTCGTGCTCGGCGGCGGGTTGTTCGTCGCCGTGCTCTGGCCCGGCGGCCGGAACGATCGCCGCGGCCGGCGCATCGTGTGGTCCGGCTTCGCCCTGCTGGCCGCGGGCACGACGGTGGTCCTGCTCGTCCAGGGCCCGTACGCCGAGGGCGCCTCGCTCGCTGCGGCGGCGGACCCGACCCTGCTCGGCGCGACGTTGTCCACCCGGCTGGGCCAGGCCCTGGCGGCCCGGCTCGTACTCGTGGCGCTCCTCGCCGCAGCCTTCCACCTGGCCCTACGCCCCACCAACCGGACACCCGCCCCCACAC
>NZ_POUD01000059.1 GCF_003236395.1 Nonomuraea aridisoli
GGGCTGCCCGAGGAGGTGGTCCAGGCGGCCAGCTCGCGGACCCTGCGAGCGGCGTCGGCCAGGCGTTCCTCGGGCAGCAGCCCCTCGGCCACCGCCGACGCGATCGCGTCGCGGATCGCGGCGGCGGTGGCCTCGTCGGCCCGCTCGCCGCCGACGCAGATCGCGTCGGCGCCGGCGGCTATGGCGCGGGCGGAGGCCCCCCCGATGCCGTACGCCCCCGACACCGCGGCCATCTCGATGCCGTCAGTGATGATCACGCCGTCGAACCCGAGCTCCTCCCGCAGCAGCCCGGTCAGCACCTTGGGGCTGAGCGTGGCGGGCCGCTCGGCGTCGTACGAGGGCACGAGCAGGTGGCCGGTCATGACGGCCTTGACGCCCGCCGCGATCGCCCCGCGAAAAGGGCGCAGCGCCTCCTCGATGCCCTGCTCGGCGACCACGGGCACGCCGTGGTGGGAGTCGACCGAGGTGTCGCCGTGGCCGGGGAAGTGTTTGGCGCAGGCGGCCACACCGGCCGACTGCAGGCCGCGGACGAACGCCCGGGTGTGCCGGGCGACCAGGTCCGGGTCCGCGCCGAAGGCCCGCAGGCCGATGACCGGGTTGTCCGGGTTGGAGTTGACGTCGGCCGAGGGCGCGAAGTCGATCGTCACGCCCACCCGGGCCAGGTCGCCGCCGAGGTCCGCGGCCACGGCCTCGGTAAGGGCGACGTCGTCCACGACGCCGAGGGCGTACGCGCCGGGGCGGCTGCTGCCGCCGGCGGCCTCCAGCCGGGTGACCTCGCCCGACTCCTCGTCGGCGCCGACGAGGACCGCGGGGTTCTCGGCGCGCAGGGCGGCGGTCAGCCGGGCGACCTGCTCGGGGCCGGCGATGTTGCGTGAGAACAGCACCACACCGGCCAGCCCCTCGCCGAGCCGGCGGCGGAGCCAGTCGGGTGGGGCGTGTCCGGCGAAGCCGGGAAAGAGGACGGCGTCGGCGAGGCGAAGCAGGTCACCGCTCAGGGGCATACCCTGAATCTAATAGGAAACTTTACTATTTGCTAGTGGCATTTTCTGACGTCAGCCCCTCTCCCACGGTGCGGAACTCCGCGACCGTCGTGACGGGCGCGCCGGGACGGTCGACGTGGTCGATCGCGCGGAAGGCCACCCGCAGCTCGTCGGGGCCCGCCGTGCCAGAGAGGTAGCCGCGGTGGCCGTCGAAGAACCTCAGATGCGGGTTGGCGGCCAGCACGGCCGGCCCGTCGGTCGCCGGGGGCCTGCTGCTGATCGCGCTGGCCACGAACTCCACGCCGACCGTGGCCGAGCCCGGGTCCAGGAAGTCCGCCTTCAGCTCCCCCGCCCACGCGTTGTGCACGTCCCCGCTGAGCACCACCAGGCCGGGCGCCCCCGCCGCCAGGATGCGCGCCCGCTGCTCCTGGTGCCCGTCCCAGGAGTCGGTACGCAGGTTCGGCGCCGGCCCCGGCACGAAGCGGCGGGCGAAGAACAGCGGCTGCACCAGCACGCGCCACCTGACCCGCCCGGTGACCAGGCGGGAGATCAGCCACTCCTCCTGCGCGGCCCCGAGCATGGTGCCCGCGCCGCGGTGCTGGCGCACGTCGAGCACCAGGAAGTCGGCGACCGTGCCGTACGTCCGCCTGCGGAACATCTGCAGGCCGCCGCCCCGCGGGCGCACCCTGATCGGCTGGTTCTCGAAGTACGCCTGGTAGGCCGCGGCCCGTCGGCGCTGGAACGCCGCGGAGCCGTCGCCCGTTCCCCGGTAGTTGTCGGCGACCTCGTGGTCGTCCCAGGTGGGCACCCACGGCGCGGCGGCGTGCGCCGCCCGCAGATCGGGATCCGACTTGTAGCGGGCGTAGCGCAGGCGGTACTCGGCCAGCGTGTTCGCCTCGCCGGGCAGCGTCCCGAGTGGGCGCGCGACGCTCGGGGCCTGGCGCGACTCGTAGATGTAGTCGCCGACGTGGAAGACGACGTCGGGCCGCTCGTCCGCGAGGTGGCGGTAGGCGGTGTAGAAGCCGTGCTCGTAGCGCTGGCAGTTGGCGAGCGCGAAGCGCACGGGCCGGGTCGAGGCCGGGTCGTCGGCCGTCCGCGTGCGCCCGACGGGGCTCTGGGCGCCGCTCGCCCTGAACCGGTAGTAGTAGTCGGTGCCGGGCTTGAGACCGGCGACCCTGACGTGCACGCTGTGCGCCCACGCCGGCTGGGCCTCGGTCACGCCCTGGCGCAGTCCTCGCGTGAAGTTCTCGTCCTCGGCGAGTTGCCAGCTCACCTCGACGGCGCGCGGAGCCATCCCGCCCGGCCGGGATGGATCGGCGCTCAGGGGATCGGCGGCTAAGCGGGTCCAGAGCATGACGCCGTCGGGCAGCGGCTCGCCCGACGCGACGCCGAGAGTGAAAGGATCGGCCATACTTTCTTCGTGACCGAGGAGCGGTGAGGTAAAGCTCACCAAGCGCTTGGTTTGCCGCAAAAGGCCGCATGAGCTGGGTCGGTTGGGGAAACAAGCGATTGTCTGAGGGCTCATAATGGTGGCGTGACCACGCGTAAGAACTCCGGCACCGCCACCACGGCGAAGCGTCAGCGCACGACCCCGACGGGAGCGGCGTCCGAGCGTCGCGACCATCTCGTCAAGCTCGCCGCGGAGCTCTTCGCGCGCAAGGGCTTCCAGGCCACGACCGTACGCCAGATCGCCGACGAGGCGGGCATCCTGTCAGGGAGCCTCTACCACCACTTCGACTCCAAGGAGACGATCGTCGACGAGGTGTTGTCGACGTTCCTCGACGACATCATCGCCCGCTACCGCTCCGCGATCGACACGAGCACCGACGCGCGCGAGGTGTTGTCGGAGATGGTCCGCATCGGCTTCGCCACGCTGGAGCCGCACCGCGCCGCGATCACCGTGATGCAGAACGACTGGAACTACCTGCGGCAGTTCGAGCGCTTCAACTACCTGGTCAAGGCCGAGGAGGAAGTCGAGCAGATCTGGGTCGAGCAGATCAAGGCGGGTCAGGCGGCCGGGCTGTTCCGGGCCGACGTCGACCCCAAGCTGACCTACCGCATGATCCGCGACACGATCTGGGTGGCGGTGCGCTGGTTCCGCCCCGGCGGCAGGCTCAATCCCAACGCCCTGGCCGAGCACTACATCACGGTGCTGTTCGACGGTCTGGCCACCGGCGAGCGCACCATCCCCACCAGCGCCGCCGCGGGATGAGCCTCGGCGAGGCGGTGCGGCTGGCCCTGCGGGAGGCGGCCGACCCCGGCAAGGCCGAGGTCATGCGGGCGTACATGAAGTCGCCGATGCCGTTCCTCGGCGTGCAGGCGGTGCCGCGGCGGGTGGCGCTGCGCAAGGTGTTCGCCGCGCACCGGCTGGCGACCGCGCCGGAGTGGCGGCGGGCGGTGCTGTCCCTGTGGCGCGAGGCCGAATACCGCGAGGAGCGCTACGCCGCGATCGAGCTGTCCGGCCACCACTTCTACCGGGAGTTCCAGACCCTCTACACGGTGCCGATGTACGAGGAGATGATCGTCACGGGCGCCTGGTGGGATCTCGTGGACGAGCTGGCCACCCACCGGATCGGCGGCCTGCTGGCGGCCTACCCCGACACGATGCGGCCGCTCGTGCTGGAGTGGGCGGGCGACGCCGACCTGTGGAAACGGCGTACGGCGATCCTGTGCCAGAACCGGTTCAAGGCCCGCACCGACACCGCCCTGCTGTACGCGTGCATCGAGCCGAGCCTGTCCGACACCGACTTCTTCGCCCGTAAGGCGATCGGCTGGGCGTTACGCGAATACGCCAAGACCAATCCCGCCGAGGTGATCCGCTACGTCAAGGCCAAGGGCATCTCGGGCCTGAGCCGCCGCGAGGCGCTGAAGAACCTCGCCCTCACCTAGTCCACAGCGCGTCCTGCACGGCCTGCACGAGCGCCATCAGCTCCGGCGTGACCCGCTCCTTCGACCAGGCCAGCGCGTACGTGATGCGCAGGTCGCCCGCCTCCAGCGGCACGAACCGCAGGTCGTCGCGCCGGACCGTCCTGACCAGCAGCTGCGGCACGGGCAGCAGCCCGGCGCCCGCCGCCACCAGGTCGAGCGCGGCGGCGAAGTCGTCCTCCGCCACCAGCCGCGCCCGGCCGGGCAGCCCCGCCCAGGGCCGGCTGCCGGGCGTGAGCAGCACCTGCCCGGTCAGGTCGGCGGGCACGACGCGCGGGCGCGAGGCCAGCCGGTGCCCCACCGGCACGGCCAGATGGTCGACGGTGACGTGGAACCGGGCCGCCGTGACGAGCCCGGCGGGCGCAGGGGTGGCCAGGATCGCGGCCGAGACCTCGCCGCCGGCCAGTGCCCGCGCCGCCTCTCCGCGCCCGGCGGCCCGCAGCTCCACGCCGACCGCGGGTGTACGCCCCGCGAGCCGCCTGGCGACGCGCGCCGCGAGCGCTCCGACAGGAGGTGGATAAGCCAGGTGAATGGTCGGCCGTGCCAGACGGGCCGCCTCGGCGGTGAACGCGCCGACCGACTCGATCACCTGCTCCGCGTACGCCAGCAGCGCCTTGCCCTCGGCGGTGAGCCGCACCTCGCGGGCGGTGCGGGCGAAGAGGCGGAGGCCGGTGGCGCGTTCGAGCCGGGTGATGGCCTGGCTCATGGCCGGCTGGGACATCCCGAGGTCGGCGGCGGCGGCCGAGAAGCTGAGCCGGGCGGCCACCCGCGTGAAGCAGTGGATCTCCCTGAGCATAAGCAGCACCAATACATGGTGCACCACCGGCCGGACAGTGGGCAGGATGCCGAGCGTTTCGATCCACCGTGCGAGGGAGCCGTAAGATGTCACCTTTTCCCCAGTCCACCGTCCTCGGATACCCGCGGATCGGGCCGCGCAGGGAGCTGAAGCGGGCGCTGGAGGCGTACTGGGACGGGCGGTCCGACCGGGCCGAGCTCGAGCGGACGGGCGCCGGGCTGCGGGCCCGGACCTGGCGCAGGCTGGCCGAGCTGGGGTTGGAGGGGCTGCCGTCGAACACGTTCTCGCTGTACGACCACGTGCTGGACACGGCGGTCATGCTCGGCGCGGTGCCGGAGCGGTATCGCGCGGCCGAGGACCCCTACTTCGCGATGGCGCGCGGCACCGAGGGCCTCGCGCCGCTGCGGATGACGAAGTGGTTCGACACGAACTACCACTACCTCGTGCCGGAGATCGGGCCGGAGACCGTGTTCAAGCTGGACGCGGGCAAGCCGCTCGGCGAGGTGCGCGAGGCGCGGGCGCTCGGCTACGAGACGCGTCCCGTGGTGCTGGGACCGGTGACGTTCCTGCTGCTCGGCTCGGCGCTGGACCGGCTGGACGAGGCGCTGGGCCGCTACGCGGAGCTGCTCGCGGCGCTGGCCGCCGAAGGGGTGGCGTGGGTGCAGCTCGACGAGCCGGCGCTGGTGGCCGACCGCACGCCGCAGGAGCTGGCCGCGGTACGCGAGGCGTACGAGCGGCTGGGGGCGCTGCCCGACCGGCCGGGGCTGTTCGTGGCGGCTCCTTTCGGCGATCTCGGCGAGGCGCTGCCGGTGCTGGCCGCCACGCCCGTCGAGGCCATCGGGGTCGACCTGGTCCTGGGCGGCGTGCCGGAGATCGACCTGACCGGCAAGACCGTGGTCGCCGGGGTGGTGTCGGGGCGTGACGTGTGGCGCACCCCGCCCGAGCGGGCCGTCGCCGCGCTGGGCGCGATCCAGGCCTCGCGGGTGACGGTGAGCACGTCGTGCTCGCTGCTGCACGTGCCCTACGACGTCGAGGCGGAGCCGGGGCTCGACCCCGCGCTGAAGGAGCGGCTGGCGTTCGCGGAGCAGAAGGTGGCCGAGGTCGTGGCGCTGGCCACGGGCGACGTCGGGAGCGTGCCGGTGTCCCGGCCGGCCGCGGCGGCGCCGGAGCCGGTCGCGGCCGAGGGGCGCGCCCCGTACGCGGTGCGCGCCGCCGCGCAGGCCGCCCGGCTGCGGCTGCCGTCGCTGCCGATCACCACGATCGGGTCGTTCCCGCAGACCGGGGAGCTGCGCGCGGCCCGCGCCGCCGCGGCCGCCGGGACGTTGCCCCAGGAGGACTACGAGCGGCGGGTCGAGGCCGAGATCGAGCGGGTGATCCGGTTGCAGGAACGGCTCGGGCTCGACGTCCTCGTGCACGGGGAGCCCGAGCGCAACGACATGGTGCAGTACTTCGCCGAGCACCTCGACGGGTTCGCCGTCACCGCGAACGGCTGGGTGCAGTCGTACGGCTCGCGCTGCACCCGCCCGCCCATCCTGTACGGCGACGTCAGCCGGCCCGCGCCGATCACCGTGCGGTGGGCGCGCCACGCCCAGTCGCTGACGGACAAGCCGGTCAAGGGCATGCTCACCGGGCCGGTCACGATCGTGGCCTGGTCGTTCGTCCGCGACGACCTGCCGCTGCGCGACGTGGTGTTCCAGGTGGCCGATGCCGTCCGCGAGGAGGTGCGCGACCTGGAGGCCGCCGGAGTGCCGATCGTCCAGGTGGACGAGCCGGCGCTGCGCGAGCTGCTGCCGCTGCGGCGGGCGGCGCAGGGCGGCTACCTGGAGTGGGCGGTGGCGGCCTACCGTCGGGCCACCTCGGGAGCGGGCGATCGCACGCAGATCCACACCCACCTGTGCTACTCGGACGCCGAGGAGATCCTGGCCGCCATCGACGGCCTGGACGCGGACGTCACCACGATCGAGTCGGCGCGGTCGGGGGCGCGCATCCTCGGCGCGGTGGGGGCGTTCGGGCGCGGGCTCGGGCCGGGCGTCTACGACATCCACTCGCCGCGGGTGCCCTCGGCCGGGGAGGTCGAGGACCTGCTGCGCCGGACGTTGCGGGTGCTGCCGGCCGAGCGAGTGTGGGTCAACCCCGACTGCGGGCTGAAGACGCGTACGTACGAGCAGGTCGAGGCGTCGTTGTCGAACGTCGTGACGGCCGCGCGCAGACTGCGGGCCGAGCTCTAGCAGGCTATTACGGCGGCCGGAGGGTGGGACGGCCGCGTCCGCCGCCCCACCCGGGCCGACGTCACTTCAGCGCGCCCGCCGTCAGACCGGACTGGATCTGACGCTGGAAGACCGTGTAGACGACGAGCATCGGAAGGATGGCCAGCGTCAGGGCGGCGAACAGGGCCGCCCAGTCGGCGTCGTAGCCGGCTGCGGTGGAGATGTCGGCGATCCCCTGACTGAGGACCCATTTGTCGCGGTCCTGCAGCAGGATGAGCGGGATCTGGTACTGGTTCCACTGGCCCAGGATGTTGAAGATCGTGATGCTGATGATGCCGGGTCTGGCCATCGGCAACATGATCTGGAAGAACACCCTGGTGTGCGAGGCGCCGTCCACCATCGCGGCCTCCCCGACCGAGGTCGGCAGCGTACGGAAGAACGCCGCGAGGAAGAAGATGGTGAACGGCATCGAGTACGCGATGTACACCAGCACCGCGCCCGCGTGCGTGTTCAGCCCGATGAACTGCCCGATCACCGGGATGTTGCCCATGTTCTGGACCACGAAGAACAGCGGCGACAGCGCCAGGAAGAACGGGAAGGCCAGGCCCGCCACGAAGAGCGTGTAGACCGCGCGGTTGCCCCGGAAGGGATAACGCGCCAGCACGTACGCCGCCATCGACCCGACCAGCATCGTGCCGAACGTGCTGAACGACACCACGATCACGCTGTTGATCATGTATTGGCCGATGTGGGCCTGCTCCCACGCCCTGGCGAAGTTGTCCCAGCGCAGCGTCTCCGGGAGCGACCACGCCGAGCCGAAGATCTCGTCCTCGCTCTTGACCGAGGCCAGGAAGGTCCACAGCAGCGGCACGATCACCAGCAGGGTCCAGATCACCAGCGCGAGGTGCGTCAGCACGCCCAGCGGGCCCAGCCGCCGCCTCCGCTCCACACGGGCGACGCTCCTTGAGGGCGCGGCCGAGGTCATCGTTGCCATTTCTCAGTACTCGATTCGTTCACGCCGCGACAGGCGCAGCGACAGGATCGCGAAGCCGACGGTGAACAGGAACATCACCACGCCCAGGGCGGAGGCGTAGCCGAAGCGGAAGTACCCGAAGGCGTTGCGGTAGATCTCGGCCGCCATCACCGTGGTCGACCAGTCGGGGCCGCCCTGCTGGACGGTCATCACCCAGACGATCGCGAAGACGTCCATGGCGAGGATGCCGAGGTAGACCCAGGCGACCTGGACGGTGTCCCACAGCAGCGGCAGCGTGACCCGGAAGAACATGCTGATCCGGCCGGCCCCGTCGATCTGCGCGGCCTCGAACATCTCCTTGGGGATGCTCGCCAGGCCGGCCGAGAAGAGCACGACGTAGAAGCCGACCGCCTGCCAGACCAGCACGCCCAGCACCGACCAGAACGCGAAGGAGGAGTCGGACAGGAACCCGATCGGGTCGAGCCCGAGCGCCATCAGCGGCCCGTTGAGCATGCCGCTGGCGTCCGGCCGGAACACCTGCTGGAACAGGACCGCCACGATGGTGACGGCCAGGACCTGCGGGAAGAAGAAGACCACCCGGTAGAAGGTGGACCCCCGGATCCCCGACACGCCCTGCTGCCCGCCCACGTTGAGCAGGAAGGCGAAGAACAGGGCGATGATGATCGTGATCACCGGCAGCAGCACGAGCAGGGCCGCGTTGTGGCCGACGGCCTTCCAGAAGACGTTGTCGCCGAGCAGCCGCTCGAAGTTGTCCAGGCCGATGAACGCCGGCGTGGCGCTCACCCCGCGCCAGTCGGTCATCGCGATGTAGAACGCCTGGATGTTCGGCGAGATCACGTAGACGAGATAAAGGATCACCGGGGCTGCCAGGAACGAGGTGATGAACAGCCCGCGGCGATACCTGTTGAAAGTCATTACCGAGTGAACTTCTTGATCGAGGAGTCGTTCTTGATCTCGTCGGCCTTCTTCTGCATGCGCTCGAGATAGGCGTCCGGGGTCAGGCCGCCGGTCATGAGCTCACCGGTGGCGGCCTTGCACTCGTCGTTGAGCTGGCCGTACCAGGCGAAGACGCGGTAGTAGACGGTGTTGGTGCCCGCCGCCGCGACGGCCTGGGTGACGCTGTTGACGCCCGGCGAGATCTCGCGGCCCTCGCTGGCGCCCTTGACCACGGTGAGGGTGGTGACCAGTTCGCTGAAGTCGCCGGCCGCCTTCTTCGACAACATGGCGCGCAGGTACTCCATGCCGGCCTGCGGGTGGGCGCTCCTGGCCGAGACCATGAAGTTCTCACCCGGCGCGGTGTGCAGGGTGCCGTACGGCATCGCGTCGGAGCCGGTGATGTCCGGGATGGGGAACATCGCGTACGCGAAGTCGTCCGGGGTGGTGGACTTCTGCTCGTTCTCCAGCCACGAGCCGCAGGGCAGCATGGCGACCTGGTACTTGTTCTGTGCGGTCTGCGTCTGCACGTGGTCGAGGCCGGCGGTGCCCTGCATCAGGTATTTCGCGCCCACCTCGGCCATGGCCTCGGCCGCGGTCTTCATGGCGTCGACCTTCCAGGCGCCGTCCTCGAGGTTGTCGATGTTGACCAGCACGTCGTGGCCGGCGATCTTCGCGGCCATGGTGAGCAGCGGCTCGTAGGCGTACTGCGGGTGCTTGCCGGCGTAGGTGAAGGGCGCCATCTTGCCGGACTTCTTGATGGTCTCGCAGAGGGCGAGGAACTCGTCCCAGGTCTTCGGGACCTCCCAGCCGTTGTCGGTGAAGACCTTCTGCGAGTACCAGATGCCGTGGATGTAGTTGACGTAGCCGAGGACGCTGAACTTGCCGTCGTAGGTGCCGATCTCGATGACGGACGGGTCGATGGTGTCGCGCACCTTGACGTTGGGGTCGTCCCAGCTGGGAGCCTCGAGCAGCGGCGACAGGTCCTGCAGCTGCCCGTCCTGGGCCAGGGCGCCGAAGTCCATCATGTCGGCGCCGGCGTTGTCGATCACCTCGGGAGGGTTCCCGCCCGCGAAGCGCGGCTGGAGGATCTTGGTGATCTCCTTGGTGACGTTGTGCTTGATCTCGACGTTCGGGTACTTGCTCTTGAAGAGCGGCTGGTGGATGTCGGTGGCGTACTGGTGGCCGAAGCCGCCGTCGAAGATCCAGACCTCGAGCGGCTTGTCGCCGACGCCGAACGGGTTGGCCGCGCTGGTGGCGGCCGGCGCCGCGGAGGAGCTCGCGGCGGGCTGGGAGGCGGGGGCGGCACACGCGGCCAGCGCCCCGGCCGCGGGCACGAGCGCCGCGGCACGAAGAAGATCACGCCTGCTGATGTGGGGGGTGGAAGGCATATCGACTACTCCTGACTTTCATGATCCGCGCCTTATGCGCCCTGCGTATCGGCTCTCCAGTGCCTTGTTGTGCTCGTCACCGCCGGCCACGTTGGCCGACAGGTAGATGGGCGGCGTCTCGCCGAGCGCCACGAGCTCGTCCACCGCCTCGGTGACCACCATCTGCGCCAGCAGCGCGGAGGTGATGGTGGAGACCGCGCCGTAGCTGCCGCCCCCGGGCAGCTCCAGGATGGCGTCGCCGTACGGCGCGCCGTTGTCCAGCACGACGTCGGCCAGGTCGAGCAGCTTGCGGCCCGACGGGTGGCGCGAGGTCATCCGAGTGCTGTGCTGGACCGAGGTGATCGCGATCAGCGGATGGCCGCGGTCCTTGACGATCCGGGCCAGCTCGACCACGGTGCCGTTGACGCCCGAGCTGGACACGAGCACGAACACGTCCTGCGGCGCGACCGGCGCGAGGTCGTAGATCTCCTGCGCCACGGCCGGGTCGCGCTCCAGCTCCGGGGTCAGCACGCCCGGCGGCCTGCCGCCGTACAGGACGAGGTCTCTCGGGGTGAGGCGGTTGCTCGGGACGAGGCCGCCGGCCCGGCCGGCGATCTCCATGGCGATGGCCTCGGAGTGGCCGGAACCGAAAGCGTTTACAACGCCGCCGGCCTTGATCGCGGTCACGAGCAGCGCCGCCGCCTCGCTCACCGGCCCGGCCTGGCTCTCGGCGACCTGGCGGGCCAGGTCGAGGACCTTGGATGCGTACGTCATTCAACCTCTCTCCACGCGGTGGCTCTCCACCGCGCTGATCGTGCGCTCGAACGCCTCGTTCGTCCGCTCGTAGGTGCGCTGGGCGACCGCGACGTACACGGCGTCCAGCACGAACAGCTGCGAGTGGACGGCGGCCAGCCCGCCGAGCCGGAATGTGGTCTCCCTGCTGGCCGTGGTGAGCACCAGGTCGGCCAGGTCGGCCAGCGGGGAGCGGGCGAAGGAGGTGACCGCGACCGTCGTGGCGCCGTGGCTGCCAGCCTCCGCCAGCGCCTCCATGACCTCGCGGGTGCGTCCTCGGTGGCTGATGCCGACGGCCACGTCGCCCGCCTTGAGCAGCGCAGCCTCCGACAGCGCCACGTGGGCGTCGCCCGCGCCGTAGGCCGGGATGCCGATCCTGCGCAGCCGTCCTTCGAGCATGGTGGCGACGTTGCCGCTGGTGGAGACGCCGGCGAGGAGCACGCGCGGCGCCGCCACGACCGCGTCGGCCACCTGGGCGACGACGTCGAGGTCGAGCCCGGCCGCGGTGTCCTGGATGAGCCGGGCGTCGGCCGCCGCCATCACCTCGATGGCGGCGTCGAGCGGGTCGTCGGGGCCGATCTCGTGGCCGACCCCCGCGCCCCAGCCCGCCTGGGCGGCCCGGCCGGTCTCGGTGGCGAGCGCCACGCGCAGCTCCGCGTAGCCCGAGAACCCGAACGCCCGGCAGAACCTGGTCACCGTCGCGGGCGAGCTGCCCGCGCGCTCGGCCAGCGCGATGATCGTCGAGCGCGCGGCCTCGGCCGGGTCACCGAGAATCACCTCGCCGACTCTGCGCAAGGCCTCCGGCAAACCGGGTAGCTCTGTCTCGACGCGCCCAAGGGCTCCTGAAGTCACGAATATTCCTTCCGAATACCCGGTCTTCTGGCGAAAATTATTCTTGCTTATGAGCGGCGTCAAGCCCCAGACTCTGACCGTGACCGAATCGCTAGTGGTCGGCGTCGATGCCGGTGCCACCTCCACCCGGGTGGCCGTCCACGCGCTCGACGGCACCCGCGTCGGCTACGCGCGGGCGGGTGGGGGCAATCCGAGCGCCCACGGGCTCGGCAGGTCGGTCGCGGCGATCGAGACGGCGCTGGGCGCGGCGCTGCCGCCCGGCGACGGGCATCGGGTGGTCGCCTCGGTGGCCGGCGTCGCGGGGCTGGTGGACGAGCTGGCGCCCGAGCTGGCGAAGGTCTGGGCCGCGGTGGGCATCGCCGAGGGCCCGCGCTGCACGGGCGACGTGCCGATCGCGTACGCGGCCGGCTCGCCCGAGCCGGACGGCTCGCTGCTGCTGTCGGGCACGGGCGCGGTGGCGGCCAGGATCGCGGGCTTCCGGCAGGACGTGATCGCCGACGGCCTGGGCTGGCTGCTGGGCGACGCGGGGTCGGGCTTCTGGATCGGGCGCGCCGCCGCCAAGGCCGTGGTGGCCGCCCTCGACCGGGGGCAGGCCGAAGGCGTGCTGGCCGAGCTCGTCGTGGCCGACTTCCTCGGTGACGAGCGGCCCGCCGACCAGCGCCAGGTGGCCAACCGGATCGTACGGCTGGCGCAGGCCGACCACATGCGGCTGGCGTCGCTGGCGCGGCCGGTCAGCCGGGCCGCCGAGGAGGGCGACCCGACGGCCGTCGAGATCACCCGGGAGGCGGCCCGCCACCTGGTGGCGACGCTGCGGCGGGTGCACGTGTCGGGGCCGGTGGTGCTCTCCGGCAGCGTCCTGACGAACGAAGGCCCCGTACGGCGGGCGGTGACGGAGCTGCTGGCGGGCGAGACCGTCACGACGGCGGGCGACGCGGCCGGCGCGGCCGCCTGGCTGGCCGCCCGCGACCTCCTCCCCGAGGCCACCGCGAGGTCCCTGCACACCGCCTTCACCTCCGCCCCCTGAGGCGGCTCGCTATTTGGCCGCTCCGGACAGGAGCATGGCCCAGACGGCGAGGGTGCGGGTGGGGCGGCCGTGGGCGCACTCGTCGATCAGGGTCTTGCCGTTCACCCGGCGGGTGCGGCGGATGAACGCCTGGCCGTGGGCGTAGCAGAGCTCGTAGAACGTGGGCCGGCAGTCGCACGTGTAGGAGCGGACGCGGGCGTAGCCGCCGTTGCGCACCGGCTCCCAGTCGAGCTCGGCGCAGCCGGGCACGTCGGGCACGTGGACGGAGTGGAAGCGGGCCTCCTCCACGGGAAGGTCCTCCGCGGAGCCGTCACCGGGTCGTTTCCTGATCACACGAGGAACCATATCTCTGGTCGTCTGCTCTTGTCTGCATGGAGCGGCTGATCTGTCTAAAAGGACAGCACGATATGAGAGCTCTCGCCCGTCTTGGCCTATGTTGCCTACGTGCTCGACTACGAAGGCGACACTCACGTCTACATCCAGATCGCCGACATCCTGCGCCGCCGGGTCTCCGGGCTGGCCGCCGGCTCGCCGGTGCCGAGCGAGGCCGAGATCCAGCAGGAGTTCGGCGTGGCCAGGACCACCGCCCGGCGCGCGGTGAACCTCCTGCGGGAGGAGGGCCTGGTCTACACCGTGCAGGGAGAGGGCTCCTTCGTCGGCCCGCCGGCCGGAGCCCCGCGCCAGAAGCGGAAGATGCCGATCTACCAGCAGATCGCGGCGGACGTCAGCGGCCAGATCAAGGCGGGCGAATTCCTCCCCAGACGCCCCATTCCGGGCGAGACGGCGCTGGTCAAGCAGTACGGCGTCGCGCGCGAGACCGTGCGGCGAGCCATGGCGCTGCTGCGCGAGCAGGGCTGGATCTACACCGTCGCCCAGCGCGGCAGCTACGTCTCGCCGAGGGAGTCGTGGCCGCAGGAGTGATTCGCCTGCTCGCTCGTATCCAGACGTCTACGCTATGAGCGTGCTCGACCGCGATGGCCCCATCCCGCTGTACGTCCAGGTCGCCGACGTGATCCAGGAGCGGATCGCCGGCGGACAGCTGCGCACCGGCGAGCGCGTGCCGAGCGAGGCGGCCCTGGAGGCGGAGTTCGGCATCGCGCGGACCACCGCCCGCAACGTGGCCAGGGAGCTGCGCCGGCGGCGGCTCGTCCACACCGTGCGCGGCGAGGGCACGTTCGTCGGGCCCGCGGGCGTGCCCCGGGTGAAGCCGACGAGGGCGCTGCACGCCCGCATCGCCGAGGACCTCGTCGCCCGGATCAGGCGCGGCGAGCTGCGGCCCGACCGGCCGTTCCCCAGCGACACGACGTTGATGCGGCAGTACGGCGTCGCCAGGGTCACCGCGCGGCGGGCCGTCTCGCGCCTGCGGGAGCGGCGCTGGGTCGTCACGGTGCCGCAGCGGGGCACCTACGTGTGCGGCCCCGGGGAGTGGCCCGAGGAACCGTCCCGGTGACGCCTCCGGGCGTGAAACCTCGAAGATCGTCCGGGTTGACCCGCCGCGCCGCTCACCCCTTCACCGCGCCCGCCGTCATCCCGGTCCCGACGTTGCGCTGCAGGAGCAGGAAGAGCAGCAGGGCCGGCAGCGCGAACAGGCTGGCGGCGGCCATCGTGGCGCCCCAGTCGGTGCCGAACACGTCGCGGAACGACGACAACCACACCGGCAGCGTCCGCTGGTCCTGGTCCTTGATGATCAGCACATTGACGAACGCGAACTCGTTCCACGCCGTGATGAAGCCGAACAGCGAGGTCGCCATCAGCCCCGGCGCGAGCAGCGGGAACACCACCCGGCGGAAGGCCGCCATCCGGCTGCACCCGTCCACCTGGGCGGCCTCCTCCAGCTCCATGGGGATCGCATCCAGGAACCCGCGCAGCGTGACGATCGTGAACGGCAACGTGATCATGAAGTAGACGCCGGTCAGCATGGCCAGCGAGTCGAGCAGGTCGGTGTCGCGGGCGATGATGAACACCGGCACGAGCAGCGCCTCCCACGGCGCCATCTGCGCGGCGAACACCGCCACGACGAACACGCCCCTGCCCCGCCACCGCATCCGCGCCACCGCGAACGACGCCAGCAGCGCCACGATCAGCGCCAGCAGCACCGCGCCCACGGTGACCAGCAGGCTGTTGCGCCAGTACGTCCAGAACCCCGGGGCGTTGACCGCCGTGACGAAGTGGTCGAACGTCGGGTCGGCGGGCCAGAACGTCGGCGTGGGCGAGTTGATGTCGCGGGTCGGCTTGAACGCGGTCAGGAACATCCAGTAGACGGGGAAGATCGTCGTCACGAGAACGGCGACGGCCGCCACGTTGAGCAGGAGCCTCTTCACTGGCGCACCATCCTGCGCAGGTTGCTGACCAGGGCGATCGCCAGGATGACGACCGTGAGCATGGCCACGGCCGAGCCGAGGTCATAGCGGTGCAGCACTCGCGCGATCTTGAAGGCGTACACGGGCAGGGTGGTCGTGGCGTCGTCGGGGCCGCCCTGGCTGAGCACCCAGATCTGCGGGAAACACTTGGCGACCCAGATGACCTCCAGCGACGCGACCAGGGCGAACAACGAGCGCAGGATCGGGAAGGTGACCTTCCAGAACACCTGCCAGCCGGTGCCGCCGTCGATCCTGGCCGACTCGTACAGCTCGCCCGGGATCGTGGTCAGCCCGGCGTAGAGGGTGAGCGCGGCGAACGGCACCGACTGCCACACCACGAGCACGACGAGCACGGCGAACGTGGCGGTGCCGTCGGCGAACCAGGTGTAGCCCTGGAACGACTCGAGGCCGAGCGTGACCAGCAGCCAGTTGACCAGGCCCAGCTCCGACTGGAACAACCACTGGAAGACGGTCGTGGCGGCGATGATCGGCATGGCCCAGGCCAGCGCCAGGGCGCTCATGAGGGCCAGGCGCAGGCCGCGGCCGAGGCGGACGAGCATGAGCGCGATGCCGGTGGAGAGCCCCACGATGAGCACCACGTTGATCGCCGTCCAGACGACCGTGCGCAGCAGCACCTCCCAGAACTCCGCGCCGGTCAGCAGCTCCGTGTAGTTGTCCAGCCCGACGAAGGCCGCGCCGCCCCTGATCAGCTCCCCCATGCGGAAGTGCTGGAACGAGATCACCGCCGCCTTGAACAGCGGATAGAGCAGGAGGAAGGCCCCGCCCGCCACCGCCGGCGCGATGAGCAGGTAGGGCCAGTACGACCGGGTCCTGGTCCACATCAGGATCCGCTGTTCAGCGTCGTGGTGATCGACTCGGAGACCTTCTTCGCCTCCGTCGCGGGGTCGGCGCCGGTGAGCACGGCGGTCATGTACTGCTTGATCACCGAGGTGGCCTCGACGGCGGCCCAGTTCGGGGTGTTCGGGGTGGCGCGGCCGTTCGCGGCGCCCACGGCCATGGCCGCGGTGCCCTCGTCGCCCGACAGCACGCCGGCCAGCGACGTGCGGTTCGGCACGAAGCTCATGGTGGTGGCCAGCTCCGTCTGGAACTTCTCCCCCGCCAGTGCCTTGACCAGCTCGTACGCCTCCTCCTGGTGCTGCGAGGCGACCGGGATGATGAGGTCGGAGCCGCCGGTGAAGACGGTGCCGGGCTTGTCGGCGGTCTTGCCGGGGATGGGGAAGAAGCCCATCTTGTCCTTCATCCCGGGCTCGACCTCGAGGACGCGGGCGGCGGCGCCGGGCACGGCGATGATCTGAGCGACCTTGCCCTGGGCGAAGACCTCGTGCTGGGGCGGGGTGGCCTCGTCGGCGTCCTTGGGTCCCTTGCCGAGGGCCTGCAGCTGCTTGTAGAACTCCATGCCGGCCATGGCCTGGGGCGTGTCGAGCGCGCCCTTCCACTGGCCGTTCTCCTGGACGGCCAGGTCGCCGCCCTCGTCCCAGATGAAGCCGGCGAGGGCGTACCAGGTCTGGCCGGTTAGATAAATGCCCTGATTTCCGTCTTTATTGAGCTTTGTCGTGGTTTCTATCCATTCGTCGCGGGTTTTCGGGTGTTCCGTGATGCCGGCCTCGGCGAAAAGGTCCTTGTTGTAGACGACCACCCGGTTGGCGGCGTACCAGGGGATGCCGTACTGCTTGCCGTCGATGTTGCCAGGCTGGGCCAGGCCCGGCAGCCAGTCCTCGCCCTTCAGGTCGGCGATCCTGCCGGTCAGGTCGCTCACGCCGCCGCTGGCCGCGTACTGGGCGACCTGGGTGTTGCCCACCTCGATCACGTCGGGGGCGTCGGTGCTGGCCAGGGCGGCGGTGACGCGCTCGCCGATGCCGTCCCACGCCTGGATCTGGATGTCGAGGTCGATGCCCTGGTGGGCCGTCTCGTACTCGGTCTCGAACTTCTTCAGCAGGTCCTGCGTGACGCTGCCGTCCATGATCCAGACGGTCAGCGTCGTGGAGGCGGCCCCCGAGGCCGCCCCGGGCTCCGGCTCGCCACCGCCGCCGCACGCGCTCAGCGCGAACACGGCCGCCAGGGCAAGGATGCGGTGTCTCATGGTGTTCCTTCTGGTGGGGGGTGGAACCGCGCCCGCCCGGAGGCGGGCGCGGGACGGTTCACGGACTGGGAACGGTGTCCGTGAAGGAGGTGCCGGCCGCGCGCAGCGCGGCGACCCGGCCGAGGACGTCGGCGGGCGCGACGACCTCGTTCTTGCTGTGGTAGACGTAGTCGACCTGCTGCCGGTACGTACGGGTCCCCGTCGCGCCCTGAAGATCGATGAACCACTGGTTGAACATGATCCACATCGGCGTCTCGGGGTAGTAGATGTCGCCGTGGTCGGCGAAGAGCCGGCCGTCCACGTAGTACTTCATCCGGCCGCCCGAGACCTGGATGACCAGGTCGTGCCAGCCGGCGAACGACGTGCGCTCGGCGGTGTGGGTGTTCACCGCCTGCCACGGCTCGCCCTGGTAGGTCTCCCAGCTGGTGGCGTAGAGGATGTTGGACGGCTCGCCCCAGCCGCCGTTCGGCAGGTACTCGAAGTCGAGCTCGCCGTAGTTCGGGTCGAGGTTGTAGGCCAGCGGGGTGATGGTGAAGAACGTCTGCACGACGTGCTCGCCGTCCGGACCGCTGGTGGGCGCGTCACTGAAGCGGACGCGGGCGGCGTAGGTGCCCTCGTGGAACTTGCGGGCGGTGGTGGACAGCTCGGTCTGCACGGTGCCGGCGGCGGTGCCGTTCGTGGAGGAGTCGAGCGTCAGCAGGCCGCCGGGGAACGACACGGCCGACGGCGACCAGGTGGCGCCGGGCACGCCCGGCCCGCCCGAGCTGGAGCGCACGGTCCAGCCGCGCTGGCCGAGCAGCGGGTCGGTCGGGCCCGAATAGGTGAAGTCGTCGAACAGCACACCCGAACCGCCCGGCGGGTTCGTCGGCGGGTCGGTCGGGTCGGGGTCGCTGCCCGTCGGCTCTCCCCACGCCAGCTCCCCGCCGACGTAGACGGTGATCTTCTCCCAGTCGGAGTACGCGGTCTGCGGGCCGTAGGAGTAGTCGTCGCTCTGGGTGAACGTCTGCCAGTCGGCGCGGTAGAAGCGCAGCTGCATGTCGCTGGTGTTCTGGCCCGGGGCCAGGCTGCCGGAGGTGAAGCCGACCTCCAGGTACTGGCCGGAGCCCTCCTGCCGGACGAAGGTGCCCGTGACCGTCGAGCAGCTCACCACCGCCCACGAGCAGGCGAAGCGGTAGGTCTCGGTGCCGGTCAGGTAATAGCGGATCTTGACCTGGTTGAGCGGGATCGTGGTCGTCCCGTCGTTGAACAGGCGCAGCCAGGGCTCGGCCTGGGCGGTGGTGGCGCCGGGCGCGCTCGTGCGGTACTGCAGGCGGATGGCCTGGTCGGCGCTGGCCGGGGCGACGACGGCCACGGCGCCGACGGCGGCGAGCAGGAGGGTGAGGGATAAGGAGAGGAGCAGTTTTCCGAAATTTCGGGACATGGCGGGGGTCTCCTTGGGTGTGTGGTCCCCGGATGTCGTGCGTGCCCCTGAGCGTGGGGCCGGATCAGGCGCCGCGGCGGATGCGGCCCGCGTACAGCGCCTCCAGCCGGAGGTTGTGCGCGTCACCCTCGGGGACGTTGGCCGAGAGGTAGACGGGCGGCACTTCGCCGGCTTCGAGCAGGTTGCGTACGGTCTGGATGACGACGAGTTGGGCGAGCAGGGCAGAGGTGATCGTGGAGACGGCTCCGACGGAGGCGCCTCCTCCGGGCAGGGACAGGACGGCGTCGCCGTACGGCGCACGGTTGTCCAGGACGACGTCGGCCAGGTCGGCGAGCTTGCGTCCCGAGGGGTGACGGGAGGCGACGGCTGCGCCGTGGGCGCGCGAGGTGATCGCGATCAGGTCGTGACCGCGTTCCTTCACGAGGGAGGCGAGCTCGACGACGACGCCGTTCACGCCTGAATTGGAGATGATGACGAACAGGTCGTGCTCCTGGACCGGGGCCAGGTCGAGGATGGTGCGGGCGACGGCGGGGTCGCGTTCGAGGTCGTAACGGTCGAGCTCGGAGCGGGGCGCGTCGCCGTGCAGCACGATGTCGCGCAGCGCGAGGCGGTTGGTGGGCACGAGACCGCCCGCGCGGCCGGCGATCTCCATCGCCACCGCCTCGGAGTGACCGGAGCCGAACGCCTGGATGACACCGCCCGCGGTCAGGGCCTTGGTGAACAGATCGGCGGCACGCGGGATCTCCGGGTCCTCCGGGATGATCCGCACGAGGTCGGCCACGTGTCCGGCGTACTCTTCTCGGCTTACTGTCATGACTCCTCTTCTGGACGGCCCCGCTCCGAAAGACGCTGTTCGCGGCGCTGGTCTGGGTGGCGCTGGTCTGGGTGGCGCTGGTCTGGGTGGCGCTGGTCTGGGTGGCGCTGCTCGGGAAGGCGGTGTCCGGCGACGGCGCGGACGGTGACGTCGAGGGCCTGCTTGGTCCGTTCGTAGGTGCGCTGGGCGACCGACACGTACACGACGTCGAGCACCAGCAGCTGCGAGTGGATCGCGGCGAACCCCTCCGACCGGAAGCTGGTCGCCCGGCTGGCCGTGGTGAGCACCAGCTCGGCCACCTCGGCCAGCGGCGAGCGGGGCTGCGAGGTGACGGCCACGCTGATCGCGCCGTGGCTGCCCGCCTCCGCGAGCACCTCGATGACCTCGCGCGTCCTGCCGCTGTGGGAGATGCCGATGGCCACGTCGCCCTGGCCGAGCAGCGCCGCGTCGGTGAGCGCGGTGTGGGCGTCGGACCTGCTCCAGGTCGGCACCCCCATGCGCTGCAGGCGGTACTCCATCTCGCTGGCCACCGCCGCGCTGCTCGACACCCCGAACAGCAGCACCCGCCCCGCCCGCGCCACCGCCTGGGCGACCTTGTCGACGACGGCGAGGTCGAGCTGGTCGCGGGTCTGCTGGATCAGCCGGATGTCGTTGGCGGACACGACGCCGAGCACCCGGTCGAGGCTGTCGTCGGGCAGGATCTCCTGGCCGATGTCGGTCTCCCACGTCTGCTGCGCCACCCGCCCGGTCTCGGTGGCGATGGCCACGCGCAGCTCGGCGTACCCGGTGAAGCCCAGGGCGCGGCAGAACCGGGTGATGGTGGCGGTGGACGTCCCGCTCCGCTCGGCCAGGTCGACGATGGTCATCCGGGCGGCGTCGGCCGGGCCGCCGAGAATGGCGTCGGCCACCTTGCGCAGCGCCTCGGGCATGTCGTGCCGGTCGGCCGCGATGCGGTTGAGGAGTTCCACGCGGTGAAAATTATGCTCGGATATTGCCTGGGTCAAGGCATTCTGGCAATAATTTTTGACATGCAGCTGGTGCTGGGCGTCGACGCGGGCGGCACGTCCTCGCGGGCCGTGCTCTTCACGCTGGAGGGCGAGCCGGTGCGGCGGGGGTCGGCCGGCGGCGCCAACCCCGTGACGCTCGGCATGGACGCCGCCTCCGCGAACCTCGCCGAGGCCGTGCGGGCGGCGCTGTCCGGGGTCTCGCCGTCGCAGGTGCGGGCGGCGGTCGTGGGGCTGGCCGGAAACCCGGCGCTGTGCGCGTCCCTGTCCGACCGCGTCCTGCGCGCCGCCCTCCCGAGCGCCTTTCCCAGCGGTACGAACGACACCACCCCCAGCGCGCTCCGCGTGCGTACGGTCGGCGACGTCGTGACCGCGTTCGCCTCCGGCACGGCGGCGGCCTCGGGCGCCGTGCTCATCTCGGGCACGGGGGCCGCGGCGGCGAAGATCAGCGATCACGTGCCGGTGGCCACCGCCGATGGGTACGGCTGGCAGCTCGGCGACGAAGGCTCGGCGTTCTGGATCGGCCGCGCCGCCGCCCGCACCGCCATCCGTGCCCTCGCCACCCCGGATCAGCCCGCCGGCCTGCTCACCTCTCTCGTCGTATGCCACCTGCTCCAGGAGGCGGACGGCGGCGGGGATCCGGTGGCGCGGCTGGCGGCGGCGGTGCACGCGCGCCACCCCTTGGCACTGGCCGAGCTGGCGCCCTTGGTGAGCCGGGCGGCGCGAGCCGGCGACCCGGCGGCCGTGTCGATCGCCGGGGAAGCCGCACGCCGCCTGGCCAGGACCGTCTCGGCGGTGCACGAGCCGGGCCTGCCGATCGTCCTGTTCGGCGGCGTCCTCACGACGGAGGGCCCCGTGCGGGAGGCCGTACGCGATCTCCTGGACGGCGCCGGGACGGTCACCGTGGCGGGCGACCCCGCGGGGGCGGCGGCCTGGCTGGCCGCGCGGGCGTTCCTGGACGCGCGGGAGTCGCGCGCCCGCCACGCCCGGTTCACCGCAGCCCCGCCGCACGTGGGGCTCGCCGTGATCGAGACGGAGAGTGGATAGCGCTATTATCTGCCGGATGCGGATCTCGGAGCTCAGCGTCAGGTCGGGTGTCGCGATCCCGACGATCAAGTACTACCTGCGCGAAGGGCTGCTGCACCAGGGCGAGCAGATCGCCGCGACCCGGGCCGAGTACGACGACTCCCACCTGCGGCGGCTGCGCCTGATCCGCGCTCTGCTCGACGTCGGCCGGCTCTCCGTCGCCTCCATCAAGAAGGTCGTCACCGCCGTCGACGACCCGTCGCTGCCCATGCACGTGACGCTGGGCACCGCCCACGACGCGCTGAGCGTGCCCGTCGAGCCCGAGCCCGGCGACGAGTGGCGGACGGCGCGCGCCCAGGTCGACGCCCTCCTCGACGACCTCGGCTGGGAGGTCGCCCCGGACGCCCCCACCCGTGACGAGCTGGCCCACTCCCTGGTCCGGATGCGCCAGCTGGGCCTGCGGATCGACCTGGCGCCGTACGCGGAGGCGGCGCGCCGGCTGGTGGCGGAGGTGGAGATGGACACGATCCCGTTCGACGGCCCGCGCGACGCCGCCGTGGAGGCGATGGTGCTCGGCACGGTCCTGTACGGCCGCGCGCTCGACACGCTGCGCCGCATGGCCCAGGAGGCCGAGTCGGCGCTGCGCGTCTCCCCCGCGCGGTAGGACGCTCACCCGGCCGTACGGCGTTCGTGCACATGGAAGGCGGTGCAGCACACCAGCAGCGCCGCCGCGAACACCGGCAGCCAGGCCGTCCTGGCCAGCACCCACCCCGGCCCGTCGGGGGCGGTGTGCAGGCCGGGCAGCCTCCCGGCGAGCAGGCCCACCGAGGCGATCGCGATCATCGCGGTCTGGTGCCAGAGGAAGACCGTCATCGCGGCGAGGTTGGTGAGCGCCACCGCGCCCCAGGCCGCCGGGCGGCGCAGCAGCCGCCGCAGCGGGCCGAGCAGCAGCACGGCCGCGCCGCTCTGGGCGAGCCCGAAGGCGACGGCGGCCAGGGAGGGCGGGTCGAGGTTCGACAGCGGCGCCCCCGGCACGCCGACCATGGAGGCGGGGTAGCCGCCCCAGGTGACGAGCGCGACGGCGGCGGCCGCGCCGCCGGCCAGCAGCGCCCATCCGGCCGCGCGCCCCGGCAGGCCGCGACGGGCCCAGGCCGCCCCCATGCAGTACGGCACCAGCCACCCGGCCGCCACGTTGACCCATCCGAGCCCGCCGGCTCCGTCCACGGTGAACCGCGCCAGATCGACCAGGCCGACCACGGCGAGCGGCCAGGCCGGATGCAGCCGTGACACCAGCGGGGTCGCCGCGGTCAGCACGGCGAACACCAGCAGGAACCACATCGGCGACGCCACCAGCTCGACCAGCGCCTGCACGCTCTCCAGCTCGGCGCCCCAGGCCAGCATCGCCGGCGCCACCACCGCCCACACCGCCGCCAGGGCCGCCGCCGGCCGGAACAGCCGGGCCGCCCGCCCCGCGAGCCACCGCCCGTACGGCACGCCTTTCGCACGGGCCCGCAGGTGGCCGCGGGTCGCCACCAACCCGCCCACCAGGAAGAACACCGCGAGTGTCTGGAACACCCAGGACACCGGGGCGAGCTGCGGCATGGAGCGCAGCGGGCTGGTGACGCGGACCGTCCCGCTCTCCATGACGAGCGCGGTCACCAGCCAGTGCCCGGCCACCACGCCCAGGACGGCCAGGGCGCGCAGGGCGTCGAGCGCGCGGTCGCGGTCGGCCGGCGTCGCGGCGTCGAGCCGCGTGAGCAGGTCATGCATCGCCGTCCGCCTGTCCGGAGACGATCCGCGCGATGCTCGCCAGCGCCGTGGACCCGGCGGCCAGGTAGTCGCCGTGCCCGCCGCCGCCCGCCGCGAAGACCCGGGCGCCGAACCCGGGCGCGACCGGGTCCTCGCCCAGCCCGACCGTGACGAACGGCAACACGATGGACGCGTGCGGCAGGCCGCCGATCCAGTCCCCCGCCGTGCGACCGGCCCACACCGTGGCCGGGGTGCGCAGCGCGGCGGCGTCCGGCACACCCGCGCCGGGGCTGCCGAACAGGACGATGTGCGCCACGTCCAGGCCCGGCGCGGCCCGGCCGCACACGACGGAGCCGTACGAGTGGCACAGCAGCGAGATCCGGGCGCCCGGCCTGGCCGCGGCCAGGCCGCGGACGAAGGCACGCAGGCGGGGCGCGGCCTCCTCGGCGCGGCCGGGGGTGACCGCCTGGAGGCTCACGCCGTTCGGCGTGGCGTAGCCGAGCCAGGCGACGACGGCCGACCGGTCGCCGAGCGCGTTCCTGAGATTCGTCGAGCCGTCGCGTAACGCCCGGTACTTGTCCAGGTTGATGCCGGCGCCGGGGACGAGCACGGCGACGCGCTCGGCGCCGGACAGGTCGCCGAACACCTCGACGGTCCGGCCGCCGTCACGGCCGTCGAAGGACAGGAAGCGCCGTACGGGATCGGCCATCGCGCGCAGGCCGGCGGCGCGCCGGTGGTCGCCGTGCCGGGCCGCCGCGCGTGCGGCCGCCAGGATCTCGGCGCGGCCGGCCGCGTACCGCTCGCCGAGCGCGGCCGGGGTCGCCACCAGCGGGGGCACGGGAGCGGGTACGGGCGCCGGCACCGATCCGGGACGCGTCACGCCGGTCAGGGGCACCGCCAGGGCGGCGACGATCGCCGCGGACAGGAAGCGGTGCGGGCGGGTCGTCATGGGCGGTGGTCCTTCCGTGCCGGGGATCGGTCCTCGGCATCGAAAGTAGGGATCACCGCCTGTAGTCCGACTCCCGCTGGAGAGCGCACCTTCCAGGTAGCTCCGGAGTACTACGGGGCTTGTCAGACGAGGCCGTTGGCCCGCAGGATCTTGACCGCGTTGACCGTCGCGGCGCCGCGCCACTCCATCGCCCCGGCGGGTGAGATCCGCGCGTAGTCCACCGCCCAGCCGCCGTCGTCGCGCTGCTGCCCCGCCAGGCGGACGAGATCGGCGGCGATCACCTCGGGCTCGAACAACGTACGGGCGGGCCGGCCCGGGGAGGGCGCGAAGTCGAGCGGGCGCAGCGCCTCTTCCTCGGTGCCGCCCTCCACGCGCACCCTGCCGTCCTCGGGAATGTGGTCGCCGAGGCGTTTGAGCAGCTCGGCGGCGCGGGGCCGCGTGTCGTGGACGGCGTCCAGGAACCGCACGGCGAAGGCCAGCACGTAGGCGTGCGGCGGCTCCTTCATCGCCTGGATCGCGTCGAGGCAGTAGCGGGTGGCCTGCTCCAGCCACGGGTGCGCGGCCACGGCCGGGTCGTGCACGGCGACGCGGTGGGCGGCCGCCGCCGACACCGAGGTGATCTGCAGCGACGACACGGCCGGGTCGCCGCCCGCCCACCAGGGCGCGGTGGCCGCCGTGTCCCCTATCGGCAGCACGAACGGCAGCCCGCCGTCGGGCAGCGTCACCGATTCCAGCCAGTCGCACAGCGCGGCGGCCTGCGGCGCGGTGGCGGGGGCGATCTCCTCGAACACCTCGAAGGCGTGCAGCGCGGCCCCCGGCTGGCTCTCGGGGGCGCGCAGGTCGGGCTCCAGGCCCCAGCCGTACCCGCCGTCGGCGTTGCGGTAGCCCTCCAGCGCCGCGAGCACGCCGGTCGCGTCGCCGTCCCCCATGAGCAGGTCGTGGCGGCGGCGGTCCAGCAGCCGCGCGTGCCCGGCCAGGAAGGCGGGGATCACGGAAAGGTTCACGTTCATGCGCTCATCGTGCCCGGATTCGCGCGGTGCGCTCTTGTACGTTCCGGACACGCCTCCCGGGCGAGGCCGACACCGGAACTCGGCCTGGGTGGCGCGGTTCTCCCTCACGCAGTGCCCGCAGCGGGCGCACGTGCGGGAAGTGCCGGCAGGGTTCACCGCGATGAGCTCTCGACCGGCGCTCTCAGCCTTGTGCGACAGGATCGTCAGGAACACCCCCCAACCCGCGTCCAAGATGCCTCGGTTGAGCCCGGACTTGGCGGCGACGTTCCGGCCGGGCGCCTCGACCGTGCCGGACGCCGAACGGGTCATGTTCGCGATCCGCAGCTCCTCGTGCACGATCACGTCATACCCGCGCACCAGCGCGTTCGCGACCTTGTGCGCGTAGTCGACCCGCTGACGGCCGACCTTGCCGCACAGGGCGGCGATCCGTGCCACCTCCTTGAGGCGGCGCGTGGACCCGCGTCTCTTACGGGCCAAATCCCGCTGAGCCGCCGCGAGACGATCGGCGGTCGCGGCGAGGTGCCGCGGGTTGGCGACGTGCACACCGTCGCTCGTGGTGACGAGAGCGGCCACACCCAGGTCGATCCCGGCCACCGCACCCGCGGCGGGAAGCGGCTCGGCGGGAACGTCGTCGCACGACAGCACCACATACCAGCGGTTGCCCTCCCGCTTGACGCTGATCGTCTTCACCCGGCCCCGCATCGGCCGGTGCCGGTGTGCGGTAGGCGGTGCGGCGGTGCTCGATGGCCGCGTTGTACAGCTGCCGGTGATCCTCCAGGCACTGCGTGAGCGCGGCGGCCTGCTTGCCGGTGGGGCGCAACAGGAACCTGAACGACCTGCGCACTCCCACCTCCCACGTTCGGTAACCAGACGACCACGATATCGGCCGGCACCGGCAAAACCCGGAAGAACATCAGTGATCCGCGGACGTGGCAGGTCAGGGCATGCTTGGGCCTTGACGGCCCTCCCGCTTCCGATTCCCCCGACGGCTGAAGCCGCCGGTCCCCTCGGGAGGTTCTGATGGACGCGCAGTGGGCACGGGAGAGGTTCGCCGGGCAGCCGGTGGCCCGGCTGGCCACGGCCGACGCGGGCGGGCGGCCCCACGTGGTGCCGGTCACCTTCGCCGTGACGGGCGGGCGCGTGGTGACGGCGGTCGACCACAAGCCGAAGACGACCATGGCGCTGCGGCGGCTGCGCAACGTCCGCGACAACCCGGCGGTCAGCCTGCTGGCCGACCACTACGAGGACGACTGGACGCGCCTGTGGTGGGCGCGCGCCGACGGCGCCGCGCGGATCGTCGAGGAGGGGCCCGACCGCGAGGCCGCGCTCGACGCCCTGGTCGCGAAGTACGCGCAGTACCGCGGGCGCCGCCCCGCCGGGCCGGTGATCGTCGTGGACGTGACCCGCTGGAGCGGCTGGTCGGCGGCCGCTACTCCCGCACCGTGACCGGCCGTTTCAGCAGCCACAGGGCCGCCCGGCGCAGGAGCGTGCGGTGGATCTCGTTGTCGTACGACCTCGTGTCGTGCCCGAGCGCGTCGTAGAACACCCGCCCGCGCCGCACCGGACGCGCCCACACCAGCGGCCGGCCGTTGGCGGAGGCCAGCGGCTCGACGTCGGGCAGCACGTCGAGGTCGCCGTAGACCTCGTCCACCACGTCGAAGTCCCGCAGGCCCGCCACCACCGGGTGGGAGCCGTGCACGCGCACGCCGGTCCAGCCCAGCGGGGTGTGGTGGGACTTGGGCCAGCTCCAGCAGCCGCCCAGCACGCGCGGCCAGCCCTGCCAGTCGTCGAAGCAGATGGCCGCCGTGTGCAGGCACAGCAGCCCGCCGCCTTGGTCGAGGTGGTCGAGGAGGGTCGTGCGGGCCGCGGCCGGCAGGGAGAGGCGCCAGCGCGGGCGCAGGTCGGCGAAGCGGTCCGGGGTCATCTGCCAGCGCAGCGCGTTGACGGTGATCAGCTGGACCTCGGGCGGCTCGGCGAGCGCGCCCGTGATGTCCTCGGTGATCTCGGATTCGACCCCCACCTCGGCGAGCGTCTCGGCGAGCGCGGCCGACGTGGCGGCGAAGTCGTGGAACGGGCCTCCTGAAAGAATGAGATTTCTCGCCACGCGTCCAGCCCATCACGGTTCCCGCGAACTGTCACATCTCCGGCGGTCGCCGCGTCTGACTCACCGAGGGGCGACGCGCGGCTCGCGGGATGAGGGGGCATGATGCCGGACGTGGACTTCCAGGAGCACCGTCCGATGTTGCTGGGGCTGGCGTACCGGCTGCTCGGCAGCATGTGGGACGCCGAGGACGTCGTTCAGGAGGCGTGGCTGCGCTGGCAGGGCGCCGACCGGAGCCAGGTCAGGGAGCCGCGGGCGTTCCTGGTGACGGTGGTGTCGCGGCTGGCGCTCGACCAGCTGCGCTCGGCGCGGGTCAAGCGTGAGGCCTACACCGGGCCCTGGCTGCCCGAGCCGGTGATGACGGCGGACGCCGGGCCGCTGGACACGGCCGAGCTGCGCGACACGGTCTCGTACGCGACGCTGCACCTGATGGAACGGCTGTCGCCGCCGGAGCGGGCGGTGTTCGTGCTGCGGGAGGCGTTCGAGCTGCCGTACGACGAGATCGCGGAGATCGTCGGCACGAGTGTGGCCAACTGCCGGCAGCTGCACCACCGGGCCTCCGGGCGGCTGGCGGCCGGGCGCGACCGGTTCAGGCCGTCGAGCGAGGAGCACGCCAGGCTGCTGGGCAGGTTCATGGAGGCGGCCGCGGGCGGCGACCTGTCGGCGCTCACCGAACTGTTCCACGAGGACGTCGTGTCCTACACCGACGGCGGCGGCCGGGTCAGGGCGGCGCTGCGGCCGGTCGTCGGGCGGCGCAAGGTGCTGGCGTTCATGGCGGGGCTCGCCGCCCGCTACCGGTTCAGCGATCCTCGGCTGGTCGACGTCAACGGCGAGCAGGCGATCTGGTTGCGGGTCGGCGAGCAGCCCCAGCTCGTCGTGCTGGAGTTCCGGGACGGCCTGATCAGCGTCGTCTACGGCATGCTCAACCCGGACAAGCTGAGCCGCGTGAAGCCCGCCTGACCCCGGGCGCCGCGGCGATCTATAGTCGCCCGTATGGATCTGGGTATCTCGGGCAAGGTCGCCCTCGTCACCGGAGGCAGCGCGGGCATCGGGCTCGCCGCGGCCAAGAGCCTCGCGCGGGAGGGCTGCGACGTGTGCGTCTGCGCCCGCGACCCGGAGCGGCTCGCCGACGCGGTGGTGGAGCTGCAGGAGTTCGGCAAGGTCGTGCACGCCGTGCTGGCCGACGTGGAGGACCCGTCGGCCGCCCGGCGGGTGGCCGAGGAGACCCGCGACGTGCTCGGGCCGGTCGACATCCTGGTGGCCAACGCGGGCGGACCGCCGGCCGGCCGCTTCGACGAGGTGGGGCTGGACGACTGGGACGTCGCCGTCCAGCGCAACCTGCTCGGCACCGTGCGCCTGATCCACGCGGTCCTGCCGGAGATGCGCTCGCGCGGCTGGGGGCGGATCGTCACGATCACCAGCCGGTCGGTCCGCGAGGCGATCGACGGCCTGGTGCTGTCCAACGCCACCCGCTCGGCGGTGGCCGGCGTCGTGCGCACGCTGGCCCGTGAGGTCGGCGGCGACGGCGTGCTGGTCAACAACGTGCTGCCGGGCCCCATCGAGACCGAGCGGCTGCGGCGGCTCATGGGCGACGAGGAGGCGCTGCGCGGCCGCGGCGAGGAGGTGCCGGTCGGCCGCGTCGGGCGGGCCGAGGAGGTCGGCGACGTGGTGGCGTTCCTCGCCAGCGAGCGGGCGTCGTTCGTGAACGGGGTGTCCCTGCTGGTGGACGGCGGCGAGAGCCGGGTCATCGCCTGAGCGGCCACGGGTCCGGGTGGCCGTCCGTTTCATACCCACGCACATGACATCCTTCCCTTAGGAGCCATCGAAGGGGCGAGGGTCATGGAAAAGCCGGTCATCGTGACGGTCGATGACGATCCGGGTGTGTCGCGGGCTGTCGCCCGCGACCTCAGACGGCGCTACGGGCAGCAATATCGCATCGTCCGCGCCGAGACGGCCGCTGACGGCATCGGCGCGGTCAGGGAGATGAGGCTGCGCGGCGACGAGGTGGCGGCGATCCTGGCCGACTACCGGATGCCGCAGATGAACGGCGTGCAGTTCCTGGAGGCCGCCATGGACCTCTATCCGTACGCCCGCCGGGTGCTGCTGACCGCCTACGCCGACACCGACGCGGCGATCCAGGCGATCAACGTGGTGGATCTCGACCACTATCTGCTCAAGCCGTGGGACCCGCCGGAGGAGAAGTTCTACCCGGTGATCGACACCCAGCTCGACGCCTGGTTGCGCACCGACCGGGTGGAGCGGACCGAGCTGCGGGTGGTGGGCGACCGGTGGTCGGCGCAGTCGTACCGGGTGCGCGACTTCCTGTCCCGCAACCACGTGCCGTACCAGTGGATGCTGGCCGAGGATCCCGAGGGCGCGCAGCTCGTCAAGGCCGCGGGCGAGGGGTGTCACCTGCCGCTGGTGGTGACGCCGGAGGGCGTCACGCTGGAGTCGCCCGACCAGGCGACGCTGGCCACGGCGGTGGGCCTGTCCACGACGCCGGCCACCGATTTCTACGACCTGATCGTGGTGGGCGGCGGCCCCGCCGGGCTGGGCGCGGCCGTCTACGGCGCCTCAGAGGGGCTGAAGACGGTGCTGGTGGAGGCGTACTCCTCGGGCGGTCAGGCGGGGCAGAGCTCGCGGATCGAGAACTACCTGGGCTTCCCCGACGGCGTCTCCGGCCAGCAGCTCGCCGACCGGGCGCGGCGGCAGGCGCTGAAGTTCGGGGCCGAGCTGCTGACCGCGCGCAAGGTGGTCAGCCTGGAGCCGCGCGGCCAGGCCCGCGTGGTCGGCTTCCAGGACGGCGGCGAGATCGCGGCCCACGCGGTGATCCTGGCGACCGGTGTCGCCTACCGCCGGCTGCAGGCGCCCGGCCTTGACGACTTCGTCGGCCGCGGCGTCTTCTACGGCGCCGCCATGACCGAGGCGCCGTCGTGCCAGGACTCCGAGGTCTACATCGTGGGGGCGGCCAACTCGGCCGGCCAGGCGGCGGTCTACCTGTCGCAGTACGCGAGCAAGATCCACATGCTGGTGCGGGGCGAGGGGCTGGAGAAGTCCATGTCCCACTACCTCATCGAGCAGCTCACGGCGCTGCCCAACGTCGAGGTGCACGAGCAGACCCAGGTCGTCGCCGGCTCCGGCGACGGCCACCTGCAGGAGTTGACGCTCGCCACGAAGGGTGAGGAGCGCACGGTCCCGGCGCAGTGGCTGTTCGTCTTCATCGGTGCCGAGCCGTACACGTCGTGGTTGGGCGACACCGTCGAACGGGACAGGCGCGGGTTCATCCTGACCGGCCCCGACCTGGTGCAGCGCGGGCAGCGGCCGCGCAACTGGCCGCTGCGGCGCGAGCCGTACTACCTGGAGACGAACGTGCCCGGGGTGCTGGCCGCGGGCGACGTGCGCGCCGAATCCATCAAGCGGGTGGCCTCGGCCGTCGGCGAGGGCGCCATGGCCGTCTCACTGGTGCACCGCTACCTGGAGAAGCAATGAGCGAGACCGAGACCCAGATCGACATCGACGAGCTGCGCAAACTCTTCCTCTTCGAGCGGCTGACCGACGAGCAGCTCACCATCCTGGCCCGCAGCGGCCGGGTGCGGACGTACGCGCAGGACGAGGACATCGTCCTGCAGGGCGAGCCGGCCGAGTGCTTCGCGGTGCTCATCGAGGGCGAGGTGCAGATGATCAGCGAGACGGTCGCCGCCGGCCCCGTCGCGATGCCCCGCACCTCGCAGCCCGGCGTCTACGGCGGCGCCACCGCCGCCTACCTCGGCGACCGGGCACCGCAGACCTACCAGCACACGCTGCGCGCCACCGCGCCGTCGCGGGTGTTCATGCTGCCCGCGCGGAAGTTCGGCTACATCGTCGCCGAGTGGTTCCCGATGGGGATGCACCTGCTCGACGGGCTGATGTCGGGCGGCCGCATGCAGCGGGAGATCATCGACCGGCGGCAGCGGCTGACGGCGCTCGGCACGATCACGGCCGGGCTGACCCACGAGCTGAACAACCCCGCGGCGGCGGCCGTACGCGCGGTGGGCGAGCTGCGCTCGCTGGTCAAGGGCTCGCGCCGGCAGCTCGCCCAGCTGGCCGAGGACGGCATCCCGCCCGAGCGGCTGCGCGCGCTGATCGAGGTGCAGGAGGCGTGCACGGGCGGCATGGCCGCGCAGCCGAAACGCTCTCCGCTGGAGATCGCCGACGCCGAGGACGAGCTCGGTGAGGCGCTGGAGGAGCTGGGCGTCCAGAACGCGTGGGACCTGGCGCCGCCGCTGGTCACGGCCGGGTTCACCAGCGAGCACCTGGAGGAGATCCGCGAGAAGATCGGCGAGCGGCACATCGCGGGGTCGCTCAACTGGCTGACCAAGGCCGTCGAGATCGCGCAGATGCTCAACGAGGTGACCGACGCGACCGACCGCATCACGACGCTGATCCGCTCGGCCAAGCAGTACTCCCAGATGGACCGGGCGCCGTTCCAGCAGATCGATGTGCACGAGCTGCTCGACAGCACCATCGCGATCTTCCGCGGGAAGATCCCGCCGGGCATCAGCGTGGTCACCCAGTACGACCGCACGCTGCCGACCATCCCGTGTTACGCGGGCGAGCTCAACCAGGTGTGGACCAACCTCATCCACAACGCGCTCGACGCGATGGGCTCGGACGGCACGCTCACCATCCGCACCGCGCACGACGCCGACGAGGCGATCGTGGAGATCGGCGACACGGGCCACGGCGTGCCGGAGGCGATCAAGGACCGGATCTTCGAGCCGTTCTTCACCACCAAGACCGTGGGCGAGGGCACGGGGCTCGGCCTCGACATCTCCTACCGGATCGTGGCGGGGCGGCACGGCGGCGAGATCAAGGTGCGCTCGGTGCCGGGCGACACGTGGTTCGAGGTGCGCCTGCCGCTCAGGGAGTCGTCCATCGCGCCTGCGTGATTTGTTGGTGCCGATTTGTCAACTGCTTCCTTACCGCATGTAATGTTTGACCGAAATGCGGGAAGGAGGCGGCCCGGTGATGACGTCCGAGCCGATGGCGGAGTCCCGTTCGCTCGGCGCGCTGCTCAGGGTGCTCGGCGGCATCGAACGGCTCGGCAACAGACTGCCGCATCCGTTCTGGCTGTTCGTCGTGCTGAGCGCGGTGCTGGCGCTGGTGAGCTGGGGGCTCGCGGCGGCCGGGGTGTCGGCGGTCAACCCGGCGAGCGGCGAGAGCGTCGTGGCCAGGAACCTGCTCTCGGTCGAGGGCGTGCGGATGATGGTCGGCGACGCGATCGACAACTACACGTCGTTCCCGCCGCTCGGCACGATCCTGGTCGTCATGCTCGGCGTCGCGGTGGCCGAACGCTCGGGGCTGCTGGCCGCGGTGCTGCGCTCCGGGGTGTCGAAGGTGTCGCCGAAGTGGGTGACGTTCGTGCTGGCGTTCACCGGGATGGTCGCGCACGTGGCCTCCGACGCCGCGTACGTCGTGCTCATCCCGCTCGGCGCGCTGGCGTTCCGGGCGGTGGGGCGCAGCCCGATCCTCGGCATCGTGGTGGCGTTCGTGTCGATCTCGGCCGGCTACGACGCGAGCCCGCTGGTCACGCCGGTGGACGCCGTGCTGTCCGGGCTGACGACGGCCGCCGCGCACACCATCGACCCGTCCTACGTCGTCACGCCGCTGGCCAACTACTACTTCTCCATCGTGTCGTCCCTCGTGCTGGCCGCCGCGATCACCCTCGTGACCGAGCGGGTGCTGGCGCGCCGGGTCGAGGCCATGCCCGTCGACCCCGGCGCGCCCGACGACGACCTCGGCTCGCTGACGCTCGGCGACGGGGAGCGCAAGGGGCTGAAGGCCGCGCTGATCACCCTCGTGGTGCTCGCCGCCGCGATCGTGGCGGCCGTGCTGCCCTCCGGGTCGCCGCTGCGCGGCGAGGACGGCGGGATCGTGCAGTCGCCGCTGCTCACCTCGATCGCGATCTTCCTCGGGCTCGCGTTCCTGGCCGCCGGCTGGGCGTACGGGAAGGCGGCCGGGACGATCGGCGGCAGCAGGGACATCCCGGCCTTCATGGCGCACGGGTTCCGCGAGATGGCGCCGATCCTCGTGCTGTTCTTCGCCATCGCGCAGTTCCTCGCGTACTTCCGCTGGACCGGCCTCGGCGAGATCCTCGCCATCCACGGGGCCGGCCTGCTGCGCTCGGCCGGGGTGAGCGGGCCCGTGGTGTTCCTCGGCATCCTGCTCGTGGTCACCGTGATCAACCTGGTGGTGACCAGCGGGTCGGCGCAGTGGGCGCTGGTCGGGCCGGTGTTCGTGCCGATGCTGATGCTGCTGGACATCCCGCCCGAGTACACCCAGGCGCTCTACCGGATCGCCGACTCCTGCACGAACGCGATCACGCCGATGAGCCCGTACTTCGTGATGGCGCTGGGCTTCCTGCAGCGCTACCGCCGCTCGGCCGGGATCGGCACGCTGGCCTCGATGACGATCCCGCTCGCGTTCACCCTGCTCGTCGTGTGGACGCTGCTGTTCTTCGCGTTCTGGGCCCTGGGCGTGCCGCTCGGGCCCGGTGCGCCCGTCCCCTAGAAAGGATTCTCGTGCTGATCACCGACTGGACCCGGCAGGCCCTGCCGTCCATGCTCGACGACCTCAGGGCCGTGGTGGAGCTGGAGACGCACAGCTACGACAAGGCCATGCTGGTCAGGGGGCTGCGCGCGATCCGCGCGCGGGTGGTGGGCCATCTCGGGACTCCCGACGACGAGATCCTGCACGAGGGCGGGCAGCACGGCGACGTCCTGGAGCTCACCTACCGGGGCACGGTGCCGGGCACGGTGCTGATGCTCAGCCACTACGACACCGTCTGGCCGACGGGCACGCTCGCGAGCTGGCCGTTCGCCGTCATGGACGACAAGGTCACCGGGCCGGGCGTGTTCGACATGAAGACGGGGCTCGTCCAGGCGGTCTGGGCGCTGCGCGGGCTGCGCGAGCTGGGGCTGCCGCACCCGAGCGTGCGGTTCCTGTTCAACGGCGACGAGGAGATCGGCAGCCCGGCCTCGCGCGAGTTCATCGAGGCGGCCGGCGAGGACGCCCTGGCGACGCTGGTCTTCGAGGCGTCGCTCGACGGGGCGGTCAAGACGGCCCGCAAGGGCGTGGGGCTGTTCAACGTGACCGTCACCGGCGTCGAGGCGCACGCGGGGCTCGACCCGTACGCGGGGGCGAACGCGATCCACGCCCTCGCCGGGATCGTCACCACGCTGGCCGCGGCGGGCTCCCGCGAGCGCGGCACGACCGTGAACGTCGGTCTGATCAACGGCGGCACCGGGCGCAACGTGGCCGCCGGGCGCGCGACCTGCGGCGTGGACGTGCGGGTCACCGACCCGGCGGAGATGGCGCGGATCGACGAGATGTTCGCCGGGCTGCGGGCCGCCGACCCGCGCGTGACGGTCACCGCGACCGGCGAGTGGAACCGGCCGCCCATGGTCCCGAACGCCCCCTCGCAGCGGCTGTTCAAGGAGGCGCAGGCGGTGGCCGCCGGGCTCGGATGGCAGCTGGAGGAGACCGCGGTCGGAGGCGCCAGCGACGGCAACTTCGTCTCGGCGCTGGGCCGCCCGGTGCTGGACGGCCTCGGCGCGGTCGGCGACGGGGCGCACGCGCGGCACGAGCACGTGCTGGTCGGCCACATCCCCGAGCGCACCGCCCTCGCGATCGGCCTCATCACCGCCCTGGCGTAGACCTCGTCCACGGCGTCGCCCCGGCCGCTCCCGGTCAGCTCAGGGGCAGGCCCGATTCCAGGTGGGCCAGGGCGCGGTCGGCCTCCGCCAGGACGTCCATGTCGGGAGTGCGCACCCAGGCGAACCAGAGGGCGACCAGGACGCCCGCGATCGCTCCGGTGATGTTGCGGATCTGCGGGTCGTCCGGGGAGCGGCCCTCCCGGGCGGCCAGGATCTCCTGGAGGGCCGCGATCTCGCGGGTGACGCCCTTGAGGCTCGCCGCCCACAACTCCGGGACGGTGGCCATGAGCCGCTCCCGTTCCAGGCTGTCGGCGCGTTCCTCGGGGGTCTGCGCGTCGACCGCCTCCCGCAGCGCCCGGCGTACGGCGGTCACCGGGCCGATCCCGGGCGGCAGCGCCCGGAGCGCCTCCAGGAAGGGCGGGGCCTGGTCGACCAGCACCAGATCCTCTTTGGTGGCGAAATAGCGGAAGACGGTGCTCGGCGCCACCTCCGCCGCCTCCGCGATCTGCTCGACCGTCGTGGCCGCGTAGCCCTGCTCGCGAAACAGCCGCAGCGCCTCCTTCCGGATCGCCGCCCTGGTCTTGGCCTTCTTCCGCTCACGCAGGCCCGGTCGGTCGTTCATGACTCCGCATTCTGGGCGGTACGGCGCCCGCGCGTCCACGCGCGATTTGCTGCTAGTCAACTTGCAAATGAGAGTCTACTCTCAAAATATGCGACTTCCCCGACACCGTGACCCCGCATGCCCCTTCAGCCCTCCCGCCGAGCTGCGCGGGCTGCCCGCGATGAGCCGGCTGGAGTTCGCCGACGGCCATCTGGGCTGGCTGGCCACCACGATGGCGGCGGCCAAGGTCGTGCTGGGCGACCCCAGGTTCAGCGCCCGCCAGGAGCTCAAGCACGTCCCCGTACGGTCGGCCCGGCCCGGCGGCCCCGCCGCCCCGGCACCGCCGGGCTTCTTCGCCACCATGGACCCGCCCGGCCACACCCGCTACCGCCGCCTGCTCACCGGGCGGTTCACCGTCCGCCGGATGCGGGAGCTGGAGCCGCGCGTCGAACGGATCGCCGCCGAGCACCTCGACGCCATGGCGGCCGCCGGCCCGCCCGCCGACCTGGTCTCCGCGTACGCGCTGCCGATCCCGTCGCTGGTCATCTGCGAGCTGCTCGGCGTGCCGTACGACGACCGCGGGTTCTTCCAGGACCGCACCGCGCGCATCGTGCTGCCGGACCGCGACACGGCCGGGGCCATCGCCGACCTGTCGGCGTACCTGGGCGAGCTGGTACGGCGCCGCCGGGCCGAGCCGGGTGACGACCTGATCAGCGACCTGACGGGCGACCTCACCGACGAGGAGCTGGCCAACGTCGCCATGATCCTGCTGGTCGCCGGGCACGAGACCACCGCCAACATGCTCGCCCTGGGCACGTTCGCGCTGCTGGAGCGAGGGGTGGCCTACGAGGAGGGCGCGGTCGAGGAGCTGCTGCGCTGGCTGTCGGTCCTGCAGCTCGGCGCGCCCTCCAGGGCCGCGCTGGAGGACGTCGAGGTGGCCGGCGCGCTGGTCAGGAAGGGCGAGACGGTCGCCATGTCCCTGTCCGTGGTCAACCGCGACCCGGACGAGTTCGACGACCCGGACGCGCTCCTGCCCGGCCGCCCGGAGGCCCGCCGGCATCTCGCCTTCGGCCACGGCGTGCACCAGTGCCTGGGGCAACAACTGGCCAGGATCGAGCTGCGCGCCGGATACCGGGCGCTGTTCGACCGCTTCCCCGGCCTGCGCCTCGCCGTGTCCGCCGCCGAGGTGCCGCTGAAGGAGGGCGCGGCCGTCCACGGCGTGGAGCGCCTGCCGGTGACGTGGCCGACCTGATCATCTGCCCTGGGAGGAAACCTCCAGGATTGTTAGGCTCGGGGCCCGAGTGATCCCGCGGAGGTCCGATGTACTGCGATCCCAGGTTCTCCCGTGTGCGTGAGGTGTTCGAGCGGCAGTTCGCCGAGGGGCAGGAGCTGGGCGCCGCCTTCGCCGTCTACGAGGACGGCGAGCTGGTCGTGGACCTCTGGGACGGCGTCGCCGACCGGCGCACCGGGCGGCCCTGGGAGCGCGACACCCCGGCGTTCGCCTATTCCTGCACGAAGGGCGTCGCCGCCGCCGTGCTGCTGCACCTCGCGGAGCAGGGCCTGGTGGACGTGACGGCGCCGGTCGCGGACGTGTGGCCGGAGTTCGCGGCGAACGGCAAGGAGTCGGTCACCGTCGAACACCTGCTCAGCCACCAGGCCGGGCTGCCGGTGGTGGAGGAGCCGGTGCCGGTCGAGGAGTTCGAGGACCAGCCGGCGATCGCGGCCCGGCTCGCCCGCCAGGCGCCGGTGTGGGAGCCGGGCACGGCCCACGGCTACCACGCCCTCACGTACGGGTTCCTGGTCGGCGAGGTGGTCAGGCGGGTGAGCGGCAAATCGGTGGGCGAGCTGGTCGCCGCCGAGATCGCCGGGCCGCTGGGCCTGGAGTTGTGGGTGGGGGCGCCGGGCTCCGTGATCGCCCGTACGGCCCGGCTCAAGGCCGCGGACCGGCCCACCCGGACCGGCGCGAAACCGACGACCGATCCGCGCGCAGTGGCCCCGGCGAGCGACGGCCCGGCGGTGACCCCGGCGGACGGCGGACGGGCGGTGACACCGGCGGTCGGTGAGGAAGCGGCGGACGGCGGCCCGGCGGCGGACCCGCTGGCCCGGATGGCGCGGGCCGCGCTCGATCCCGGCAGCCTGATGAACCGGGCGCTCGGCAACCCCGGCATGCACCTGCTAGAAGGCGGCGCCAACAACCCCGTCATCCTGCGCGCCGGGTGGCCGGCCGCCGGAGTGGTCACCACCGCCCGAGGGCTGGCCGGCTTCTACCGGTCGGTGGTCTCGGGCGAGATCCTGCGGCCGGAGACGCTCCAGGAGGCCCTGCGGCCCCGGGTGGACGGCCCCGACCGGGTGTTGTTCCTGCCCAGCTCGTTCGGGCTCGGCTTCATGCGTCCGTCGATGATGTTCCCCATGCCGTCGCCGGCGGCGTTCGGCCACTCGGGCATGGGCGGCTCCCTCGGCATGGGCGACCCCGAACGCCGCCTCGGCATCGGCTACGTCATGAACAAGATGAGCAACGGGGTCTCCGGCGGCCTGCGCGCCCCCAACCTCGTGCGGGCGGTCTACGACTCCCTGTGAGTCACTCATCGTCATACCGCATCAACGGTGGGCGAAATATCTGCGGTCGTGACAACCCCAACCCCGGGTGAGACCGTCGAACCGGAGAGGGCTCGCCGATGGGGGTAGGACTTGGTCCCTGGTTATCGTGACGTACGCCAGCTCGGCGCCGGTCGCACCGGTCGTGTCTTCCTGGCCACCTACGAGGCGACCGGCGCGTACGTGGCGATCAAATACCTGAACGCGACTCTGCGCAGGGACGCGGAGTTCATGGACCGCTTCCGCTCGGACACCCATCAGCTCGTCGAGCTCGACGACCCCAACGTGGTGCGGCTCTACGAGTACGTTGAGACCCCCACCAGGGCGGCCGTCGTCATGGAGCTGGTGGACGGCGTGTCGCTGCGCACGCTGCTGACCGAGCACGGCCGGACCAGCCCGGAGGCGGCGCTGGCCGTGCTCAAGAGCACGCTGCTGGCGCTGGCCGCGGCCCACGAGCGGGGGGTGCCGCATCGGGACGTCAAGCCGGACAACATCCTCGTGCAGGCCGACGGCACCAGCAAGCTGGCCGATTTCGGCGTCGTGGTGCACGCCGAGGAGCCGGGCGTCCCGGCGGGCACGCCCGCGTACATGTCGCCGGAGTTGTGGACGCGCCACCAGGCGGGGCCGCCGGCCGACCTGTACGCGGCGGCGTGCGTGTTGTTCGAGGCGGTGCGCGGGCGGCCGCCGTACCGGGCGTACAAGGAGGGAACGGACGGCGAGCCGGACGTGCCCGCACTGCGCGACAGGCACCTGGTGGAGCCCGTGCCGCTGGAGGTGGCCCCGGACACCCTGCGCGACCTGCTGAAACGCGGGCTGGCCAAGGACCCGGCGGCCAGGTACGCCTCGGCCCGGCAGTTCGCCGCCGAGGTCGAGGAGGACGCCGTCGCCGGCTACGGCCCCGACTGGGAGAAGCGCGGGCGGCGGCACCTGGCCGAGCAGGCGACGCTGCTCGCCCTGCGCTTCCCGCTGGCCAGGACCGACCGGGAGGCCACGGCCCGGATCAGTCTCCGCGACCGGATGCCCCGTCTGCCCCCGCACCTGTGGGTGGCGGGCGCGACCGTGCTGGCGGCGACCGTCGCCATCATGGTGTCGGGCGGACGGCTCCCGCCCGGCCCCGGGACGATCCTCATGCCGCCGCCGGAGACGCAGAGCGAGCCCGAGCCCGCCGCCGGGACCACCCGCTCTCCCGCGGGCGCCGCCACGACACCCGGCCGGCGCCCCTCCGCCACCGCGCCCAGACGCACGCCGTCCGCCGCGCCGACCACTGCACCGACAGGTACGTCGACCACTGCACCGACCGGCGC